>JAKQBZ010000144.1 GCA_029559435.1 Deltaproteobacteria bacterium
ACCTTCATTGTTTATCCTCCTGCTGTATAAATAGATCGCCCGAAGCCTTCCTTGAGGATTACCTTATTCCCGCTCCCCTGACACCCTGCAGCTTGCTGCGGGGCGGTTCACCTCCTCTATCTTCAGGGCCTTGCCGTTGACAATGGCTTCGGCCACTTTACGCCGCGCCGCAACAAGGATGCGCCCGAAGGTTGCCCTTGAGACGTTCATCTTGCCCGCTGCCTCTTCGTGGTATAACCCCTCGAGGTCGGCAAGCCTGATGGCCTCCAGCTCATCAAGGTTCAGGAAAACCTCCTCGAGATTGACGAATGGTATACCCCTTGGCTTGAAATAGCTTGAATCAGGGCAACAATTGACACAGCGGCATTTCTTTGGCCTGGACATGAATTATTATAAGCATATGCTCAAAATATGTCAAGCAGGAAAGACGGCTCATAACAGACCGTATATCGTATATCGCAATGAAATCCTAAATCCTAATATCTAAATCCTAAACAAATTCAAATGTTCAAAATTCAAAACGTGCTGAAGGTTTTTTGTTTAGAACATTTGATATTTGAGTTTTGATATTGTTTAGGATTTGGTGCTTGGATATTAGTGCTTGATAATATGCTGATCGCTGACGACTGTATGCTGGCTGCTGGTCTTATTCCACAAGGATGTCGATGATGTCTCTTTCTCTTAAGAGGCGCCTTTTCCATGTGTTGATCCGGGGGACGATGTAGGGGAGGAGCCTCATCGAGTAATAAGGCGGAAGAAGCGGCAGGCCTGCTAAATCCCCGAAGATGACGAGCATAAAGAGGTTGTCAATATCCCCCTTTTCTTTTTGCAGGTCGCGATGGAGCTCATAAGTAGTGAATCCGTACAGGATCTCCCTGATGGTCTTCGGGGAATCCTTGAGCTTCTTTTTGAAGCGGGAGATCAGCGGGTCCATTTTTTTCTACCTGTGATAATCATCAAATTCTTCAACGTATCGCAGCCTTCTTAACTTAATAATTACAAAAACCTCCTGGCCGATGTCAAGGTTCATCTCGCCGAAGGTCTCCATAGGCAATTCGGTCAAAAGGCTGTTCCCGTCAATATTTACCTTTATCCTTACCACCGAACGAAGGGGGACAATCTCTGTAACCGTTGCCCTGTAACGGTTAAGCGCAGGCCCCGGCGGCTTAGTGTCTGATATGTAAATATCGTGGGGCGGGATGGCGATCTTCTTTATCGTGCTTCCTTCGTAAGGGAGCACGATGGTCATGTTGCCGGAGACGACCTCGATAAGGCCTGATGACAGGATACGGCAATCGTCGCAATGCAGGATGTTCGGCATGCCGATAAATTCAGAGACCATCCTTGTCTTCGGATTAAAAAGGATATCGCCCGGCCTGGATATCTGTTCGATCGTTCCTTTGTGAAGGATGGCGATCCTGTCCGCTACCTCCTCTGCTCCAAGGAGATCGTGCATGACAAAGATCGCTGTTATCTCGAGCTTCTTCAATAAAGAGCACAGCTCTATCCTCAGATATTTTGAGGTCTGGCTGTCGAGGCTGGCTGTCGGCTCGTCGAGAAGAAGGATCTTCTGAAAAGGCGCGATGGCACGGGCAATCGCCACTCTTTGCTTTTCGCCGCCGCTCAAGCTGTGCGGGTGCCTTTTCTCCAACCTGCTTATGTGTAAGGCATCCATCAGCTCTTTTACCCTTTTTGCTATCGTCGCTTCAGGGTACTTTTGTATTCGCAGGCCGTAGGCTATGTTGGCCGCTACATCGAGATGGGGAAAAAGGGCGAGGTCCTGAAAGAGATAGCCCACGCCGCGTTTGTGCGGCGGCGTCTTATCCATCGTGCTGCCGTCAAAAAGGACCTCTCCTTGATAATCCGTCAACCCCGCTACGATGTTGAGTATTGTCGTTTTGCCCGCCCCGTTTGGCCCTACAAGGGCAAGCAGCTCTCTGTCCCTGATCGTGAGATTGATATCTCTCAGCACATGTTTTTGAATGTTTTTCAGTTCGATCAACGGCATTTTTCAGTCCCTTGTAAAACCCATCCTACCTTATCAACGCAGTCGCCTTCCTGGTCAATAACCTCACACCGTAAAGGGTTCCAAGACCTATCGTAATCAATATGAGAACGAGCACCACCGTTCCTTCTATGTCTGCGCTGGCAAGCCTCATGAATATGGCGATTGGTATGGTCTCCGTCTTCATGGCCATAGAGCCTGCGATGGTAATGGTGGCGCCGAATTCCCCCAGCGCCTTTGCCCACGTCAGTATCGACGCGGCGATGATCCCCTTTTTACTTAAGGGTATTGTTACGGTAAAAAAGGCCTTCGCGGGCGATGCGCCGAGCGTTCTGGCCACTTCTTCGTAACGGACGGGGATCTCATCCATTGCCGCCTTGATGAGCCGGATGGAGATGCCGACAGTAGTGATGAACTGGGCGAGGAATATCCCGTAGATCGTAAAGACGAACTGGATGCCTTTTCCCTGGACGAAGACGCCGGGAGGGGTATTGAAAAAGATGAGCACAACGGCGCCGAGCGCTACCGGCGAGATGATCATGGGGAGCTCAAGGATCGTGTCGATCATCTGCCTTCCCGGGAAGCGGAACCGCGACAGCGCATACGCCGAAGGGATGGCAAAAAATACCGATATAAGCGTTGCCACCGTGGCGGTAAAAAGGCTCAGACGTATAGAGAAAAGCGTTCTCTCCGATATAAGGGTATCAAAAAAAAGCCTCCCGTTGTAAAAGTAGAAGAGGGAGAGGATGAGCACGCCATACACGACGAACACGGCAAAGCTCATCGATATGGCGAGCTTCTTGAACGTCATTTTTTCAGCCACCCCTCAATGGCCGTAAATTCGCCCCCGATGGGTTTCTTTGCCCCTATCCATCGAAAGGCCTCGTCAGGTGATCCGAAATAATGGTTTTTCCGGAAGATAGCCTTCACTTCTTCGGACGAGAGGAAAAGGATGAATTCATCGGCCCCCCTCCTGTTGCCCGTGTAAGAGATCACCGCCGTCTGCCCGGCGCCTATCCGCGCTACTTCGCTCGTTTTTAATTTTATTGTCCCGGCTTTATCGGGGTACCATCCTTCGAGGAAGTGGAAACCGATGATCGCATCCACCTGTTTGAGCACAATCAGCGTCGCGAGCTTGTTGAAATCTTCCACGTAGGTAACGACATTTTTCCTGATCGCATTTTTCTCTTCGGCAGAAAGGTTCTTCTCGATGATCTCAACGGCGATAGCGCCGATATAGACGATCTCGGGGTTTGCCAGCCCAACCTTGATCCCCGGTTTTGCGAGGTCTTTCAATCCCTGAATATTTTTTGGGTTTCCTTTCTGCGTGTTGATGCAGGGCGCCACATAGGCGATGTCGCTGATCGAATCAGGGATAATGACCCCTTTCGTTTTTGCCCGTTCCATAATATCCGGCGAGGGGACAACGAAAACATCGCCGCGCTTGGAAAGCAGGATCTGGCTGAAAAGCGTGCCGACCCCGCCGTAGTTGACATTCACCTCTGTGCCGGTCTTTTGCCGGTAAAGCTTGACGATATCTTCCATGGGGCGCTTGAAGGCGGCGCCGCAGAAGATCAACAGCGGCTCCTTGCTTGCGGCATGGCTCGTTATGAAAAAGGCAGAGAGAAGAGAGAAAAGAACGAAGAGTGATATTTTTTTCCGCATGGGATACTCCTTAATGTTTAATGTCCGTAAGGGCAATACCGTTCGAACCCGCATGCCCTCGCAACGCCTGCTACGGTGACGCCGTAAAAAACAACCGGTTTGCTGCCGATGAATCTTGTTATGGTGCCGTTCACGCAGGTAGAGCCGGTGGCAAGAATGATGTCGCCCCAGGAAAGAACCTCTTCCGTGGCTTCCGGACCTTCAACGACCAGGTTGAACTTTTCCTTTCCGATGTTGTCGTCATCAAGGTCGAGAACGCGGATCGGAAATGAGCCGGAAAGCTGCTCGATCATTGCAGGCTGAAACCCGACAAAGGCAATGCGAGGGCTGCCGAATTTTTCTCGTACTGTCTCAACGAGCTGGCGCGCGCAGGAGGCAGGCTCTTTATCCCTGCAGTGCACCGAGCCTTCTACAAGGCCGAGGGCCCGCATGACGGCGTTGAGGCTCGCTATGAAAACCGCCCTCTGAAAGTTGCTTGTCAGGGGAAGCCCGATAATATCCCGCAAGGTCCCTTCAAACCTGCCGGGCATATCGGTGAATGCGTGCCCCTTTGCCTCTCTGAAAACGGCTTCGACCATTACCTCTTTCCCTTTTAAAAGGGGGTAGTCGTCACGGTCCGGCGTCCCGATCGCCTCTTTCGGTGTAAGCGTCCGCGCAGAAACGATGGCAATGTGCTCGTCCATCATTCCCTTAGAGATTTTAGTGAATTCATTTCTCAGCACGTTGTACAGATCCATCGCTCATCTCCTTTGTTTCCGGCAGGCCGGCGAAATTATTTTTTATTGGTCATTTTTTAACGTTATATACAAATGGGAACAACGATATTTTAGAGAAAATGAAGGGTGTTGTCAATGATAATGTAATTGTTCTAAAGGCAGTATATCGAGGTGCTGACAAACGTTCGGCGTCAGGCGTTGGGCGTTCGGTAAGAAATACCGCTCATAGTGCACAGTTGACAGCTTGCGATAAAATTCGGTTGTTTTAACGGGTTGCCGTTGCTATAAATACAGTATCGACCGAAAGAGCTATGGACGCTGACCAAAAAAAGTTGTTGCTGGAAAGGATAGAATCGGGATATTCACTGCCCGCGCTTTCGGTTGTTGCCATCAGGCTTGTGGAGCTTGCCTCAGACGATGCATGTTCGGTAAATAACCTCACCTCATTGATCGAAAAAGAGCCTTCCCTGGCTGCAAATCTGCTGAGAATGGCGAACAGCGCCTTCTTCAGGACCTCAGAGCCGGTCGCAACACTGCAGCAGGCCATTTTGAGGGTAGGCTTTCATCAGCTCCGGATCATGGCGCTGTCGCTTTCTTTGAGAAATACATTTCCGATGGGAAGCGTGGGCGCCATGGATTATGAACAGTTCTGGCGCGTATCGCTTTACAGGGGACTGCTGGCGCAATCGATGTCAGATCATATGAGGCTAACGAACGGGGAAGAGGCCTTCCTGGCAGGACTTATCCTCGAGGTCGGCCTCCTGATCTTCTTCGACATATTTTTGAAAGGCACGAATGAAGACTACGGATTAGATTTTTACCACCTTGAGAAGCTTCTGGCCTGGGAGAAGGAACGCTATGGCATCGACCACCGGGAGATAGGGGAGGCAGCGCTGCGGCACTGGAAGTTCCCGGACAGGATCGTTGAGACGCAAAAGCCCCGGCGCGCAGCAATTGTAAGCGGCGAAGCGATCCCTCCGCTTGCCCGGGTATGCGAGACAGCAAGGATACTATCCGAGAAGATGCTCCATCAAAAAAGGGATTTTCATGACCTCTTTATTGAAGCGAGAGAGACCTTCGGGATCCCCGATGAGGTCGTCAACGACTGCATCGCGACCTCTCTGGAACAGGTCGATCAGATAGCCGGGAGCCTGAAGCTGGAATTGGACAAGGAAAAGGACATGCTGGAGATCATGGAAAAGGCGAACCGGACGCTCGGCATGATCTCAGAGAAGATCTCACAGATAAAGAGGGAAAGCCTTCTGCCGTCCTTTGACGAGCTTGACGCGAAAGCCGGGGCAAAAGAAACCGTAGTCTACACCCTCCAGGCGGTTGCCCACGAGATCAAGAATCCGCTCGTAGCAGTAGCGGGGTTTGCAAAACGCCTCGCAAAGAAGATCGACCCGGATTCAGAGAACGGCAGGTATGTCAAGATCATCCTCGAAGAGTCGATGAGGCTTGAGGCAAAGCTGAGGGAAATGAGCAAGTAGCCGGCATATCGTATATCGAGATTGAAACAATGTGAGGCGATGAATCCCGTAAGTCGTGAGGCGTCAGGCGTGAGGGGGGGCTGGGTGCTCATCGCTGGATACCGGCAAGGACTGCGAAAGGAGAAAACCGAACGGCCTTTGCTCCCTC
>JAKQBZ010000156.1 GCA_029559435.1 Deltaproteobacteria bacterium
AAAGGGGGAATGGATGGAACTGGCGCTGGCAGGCAAAGACGGCTGGCCCTATATCGTACCGCTCAATTACGGCTTCGGCGACGATTTTATAGTGATCCATTGCGCAAAAGAGGGCAAAAAGATCGACCTTCTGAAAGAGAACAACAAGGTCGCGTTCAACGTTACGGTCGATGCTGAAATCGTCCGCAATGAAGAGGACCCGACTAAATTCAGCATGAAGTACAAAAGCGTATCGGGGCGCGGTATCGCGGAATTCATCGAAGACAACAACGAAAAACGAGCGGCTCTCGAGCTGATGATGGAACATTACAGGGGGCCCAAAGGACCTATCACGGAAGAAAAGCTGAGCGTTACGGCTGTGGTAAAGATCCGCATAACAGAGATAACAGGCAAGGTAAATCGCTACCCCAAACCGGAATGATAAAATAAGAGGGAGGACCGCCCCATTTAACGCGGTCCTCCCTCTTATCTTTTTTCAGTGCCGGGATCTAATCGGCGTCCGGACCCTCTGTCCGTTCCTTGATATATTTCATGCGCACCTGCATTATCCTGTGGTTCCTGACCTCAAGCACATGTATGTCCCATGCGCCGTAAGTTATAAGCTGACCCTGCCTCGGAAAATCTCCGGAAAGCTCGAGCACCATCCCTGCAAGGGTATCCACATCTTCAAAAGCCGTATCGAAAGGATATGCAAGCGCATCGGAAAGTTCTTCGAGGTTGACGAATCCCTGGACGATATAGGTATTCTCGTCCTCCGCCTGTATCTCCGGGACCTCCGTATCGTATTCGTCCTGTATGTCGCCGACTATCTCCTCTATAAGATCTTCAAGCGTCACAAGCCCGGCCATGCCCCCATACTCGTCGATCACGATAGCGATGTGGGTCCTTGATTTTTTCATCACGTCAAGGGCCTCGTCGGTCTTCATGGTCTCCGGCACAAAGAGGGGCTTTCTCATCAGTTTTACTATTGAGATGTTCTTTTCGTTATGGGCAAGCGGCCCCAGAAGGTCCTTCGCGTAAAGTATCCCGATCACCTGGTCAAGGTCTTCCCTGTACACCGGGATCCTTGAATGACCGCTTTCAAGGAATATTTTCACCGCCTCTTCCGCTGTCCCGTCCTGTTCGATCGCGAATACGTCGGTCCTGGGTTCCATGACCTCAGAAACCCTGGTCTCCTCAAAAGCTATGACCCCGTGGATCATCTTGCGCTCGTCCTCTTCAAGAGCGCCGACAGCGCTGCCTTCGGTGACGATATGATCTATTTCCTCGCGTGATATTAGAGAGCTGTACGAGATAAGGTCCATACCTATAATTTTTCCAAAAAGTCTGAGGACCATCCTCAAAGACCACGTAAGAGGCGTCATCAAGGTGCTTATGACCTGCAGAAATGGGAGAGAGAAAAGGAGAACAGCCTCTTTTTTTGCTATTGCAAAATTCTTGGGCAGGATCTCGCAGAATATCACGATAAGTATCGTCATTACAGCGACCGCCAGGGCAGGCCCCAGAGCACCGAAGAAATTCAGCGCCAGTGTAGTGGCGACTGCGCTTGCTGCAATATTTACGACATTATTTCCTATCAGGGTAACGTTTATCGCCTTGGCTGTGTTGTCAGCAAGCCAGAAGAAGCCTTTTCGGCGATGTGGATATTCATCGGACAGAGCGAGTAGTTTTCCTTTTCCTGCTGCCGTTATTGACGTCTCTGTGGCACTGAAATAGAACGAAAATATCAATAACACGACCAGCAGAATAATACTGCCGGATATGTCGGAACTCACCAACGATCGACCTCCTTGATTGGTCATGAACGCAGCCTTATGCGGCGATATGCGCTCATACGCGCATAGCATAGCACATTTAATAAGAAAACGGCAGTACCCTGACGACTGAGGCATGGTACTGCCGTTTATTCGGTAAAAATACCTTTTCGGGAATCGAAGACCGACAGAATTTTATTGCGGTTTTTGTCCCTCTTTGCCAAATTCGGGGAAGACTTCGATCACCCTTTCCAGGATCCCGTTGATCGCGGCGATCGCAACGCCGTAATTTGTAATAGGGACATTCTCCGCATCCGCTTTGATTATCCTCGACATGAGCTGTTTTCTTGTGAACATGCATCCTCCGCAATGGAGGATGAGCGCGTATTCGTTCAGGTTGGAGGGGAAATCTAGGCCTGTCGAGATATCAACGGTCAGACCGCTGCCAACCCTTTCGCGCAGCCACCTCGGCAGCTTTTCCCTGCCAATATCCTCCTGCAGGGGCGCATGGGTACAGGCCTCCGCGATAAGTACCTTGTCACTCTCCTTAAGGCTGTTTATAACCCTCGCACCTCTCACAAAAGTCGAAAGGTCACCCTTGCTCCTGGCCATAACTATGGAAAAGGAGGTCAGAGGAACATCACGGGGCAGGATCGAATTGACCTGCGGGAAGACCTGCGAGTCGGTTATGACAAGAGCCGGGAGTTCTTTCAGGGAGTCAAGCAGCTTTGGGAAGCAGTCAAATGTCACGGTGAGGGCAAGCCCGCCGTTGTCCAGGATGTCCCTTATCACCTGGACCTGTGGAAGTATGAGCCTTCCCTTGGGTGCCTGGATGTCCTGAGGAGCTACGAGAACCACTGCGTCTCCCCTGCTGAAAATATCTCCGACAAGAGTAGGGCTTTCAAAATCAGTGGGAGCATGCTTTACGATCGCAGAAAGAAGTTCGGCCCTGTATTCCCTCCCGTTGGCCGATACGGCCGTAAACGGAATGCCCATATCTTCTTCAAGGCCTGATCTTATGTTTTCGACACAGTCCGATCCGACCCTGTCGATCTGGTTCAGCACACCTATGACAGGCATCTTCCTCTTTTTGAGTTCTTCGAGCCAGCCTCTTTCCAGCGAGGTGTCACCGGCATCGGGAGCAGAGACGATGAGCAGGGCAAGATCTGTCCTGTCCATCATCTCCATCGTTCTTGAGATCCGAAGCTTTCCAAGGTCGCCTTCATCATCAAGTCCGGCAGTGTCTATCACCGCAACAGGCCCCAGAGGCAACAGTTCCATGCTTTTTATGACGGGATCGGTCGTTGTCCCCGCATGATCAGACACAAGCGCCGTCTGCTGACCGGTGACAAGGTTTATCAGGCTTGATTTTCCGGCATTCCGCCTGCCGTAAAAACCTATGTGGAGCCGGTTGCCCCTCGGAGTTGACTGAAGATCCATTGCCTCACCTCATTATCAGTGAATCCACATCTATCTTATTACGCTGTAGTCCGTTCTCTATCATAAATTCCTGGGTCTTCGCAAGTTCATCCATATCGCTCTTCCTGATCTTGCTGTCAAAATCATACCACGGCATCATCATCCTGACCCCATCCATCGGAAGTCCCGTTTCCTTCTGTGTCATCTCGGCGGCCTTATCGGGGTTCTTTTTGATCCACGTGAGCGTACCATTATGGGCTTTAAGGAATCTTGAGACTGCCTCGGGATACTTT
>JAKQBZ010000157.1 GCA_029559435.1 Deltaproteobacteria bacterium
GAGCCTGAAGAACGCGTCGGCGACGCCAATGTCATCCTCGTCAACAAAGGCGAGCTATGCGGGAGTGCGCAATACCACACCGGCACGATACCGACATTCCGCGTCGCATACAAGCCGGCCTATCTTTACAACATGAAAAACGATCGTTTTGCCCATTACAATTTCATTATGGGGAAACGGGTTCTCGCCTTTTGCGGGCTCGGCGACAACCAATCGTTCTTCGATCTCCTCAATGACCTGGGCGCGGAGGTTGTCCATGCCGTATCCTACCCCGACCACCACGTTTACACGGAAAGGGACCTATCGCAATGCGCATCCTTCGGGGACGTCCACTGCATGGTAACTACCGAAAAGGATGCGGTGAAGCTGGTCCGGATGAAGCTTCCGGAGAACCTTTTCTACCTCTCGATAGATGTTGTCATCGAGGGCGAAGAGAAACTGCTGGAGCTGATCACCGGCAGGATACTTTCATGCAGGAAGGCTTCTTTACGGGCAGGCGCAACAGTTACTGCTCAGGGTTTATAAGTCTCCACGGACCGGGGTACCCACCCGGTGGGTGGGTCGCGTGGAGGGGGCGACGTGAGCCCCGGAATTTTATAGCCCATTCTTGGGCGCGAGGGGGAGGCTCCACGGACTTTGTTCGTGGAGGGGGCGACGTGAGCCCCGGAAATAGCTTAAGGCTGAAAGCTGTTAGCTGACAGCCCGGCAATTATAAAAGAGGTGCGTATATGTCAGACAGGGTTTATATCTTTGATACAACGTTGAGGGACGGAGAGCAGTCGCCGGGCAACACGATGAATACCCAGGAAAAGCTCAGGGTGGCCAGGCAGCTCGAGGCCCTCGGGGTCGATATCATAGAGGCAGGGTTCCCTATAGCCTCTGAAGGCGATTTCGACGCCGTGCGGCAGATCGCGGGCGCAATAAAGAATAGCGAGGTCGCCGGCCTCGCCAGGGCGAACAACGAGGACATCGACCGGGCATGGGGGGCCATTAAGGGCGCCGCAAAACCCCGCATCCATACGTTTATCTCAACCTCAGACATCCACCTCAAATACCAGCTGAAGAAGAACAGGGACGAGGTCTTGAAGATCGCCGTCAGCTCCGTCAAGAGGGCGAAGAAGTATACCCCCAACGTCGAGTTCTCGGCAATGGACGCGACGCGGAGCGACAGGGATTATCTCTGCCGCGTCTTCGCCGAGGTCATCAACGCGGGGGCGGTAACGCTCAATGTGCCCGATACGGTCGGGTACGCGGTGCCTGAAGAGTTTGGCGCGCTGATCCGGTATATTATGGAAAATGTCCCCAACATCTCCAAGGCAAGGATCAGCGTCCACTGCCATAACGACCTGGGGCTCGCGGTAGCGAATTCGCTTTCGGCGATCATGAACGGCGCCAGGCAGGTAGAATGCACGATCAACGGCATCGGCGAGCGGGCAGGCAACGCATCCCTGGAAGAGATCGCCATGACGCTTCGCACGAGAAAGGATATCTTTCCTGCCGACACCGGGATCAATACGGAAAAGATCTACCCGTCGAGCAGGCTCATAACCTCCATCACGGGCGTGCCGGTCCAGCCCAACAAGGCTATCGTCGGCGCCAATGCCTTTGCCCACGAATCGGGCATCCACCAGGACGGCCTTCTGAAGGCAAAGCTCACCTATGAGATCATGACGCCGGAGTCGGTGGGGATCGCGAAAAGCTCTCTCATCCTCGGCAAGCATTCCGGCAGGCACGCCTTCCGGGAGAGGATCGAGGCGCTCGGGTATGAACTGAACGACAACGAGCTCAACCTCGCCTTTAAGAGGTTCAAGGCGCTTTCAGATATGAAAAAGAACGTCTACGACGAAGACATTGAGATGATCATCATGGATGAGGTGCACAAGATACCGGAGCGGTACAAGCTCGTCTACCTCAACGTGAGCTGTGGGAACACCACGGTCCCCACCGCTACCGTCAAGCTTGAGATAGACGGCAGCGTACTGCAGGACGTCGGCGTCGGCGACGGGCCGGTAGACGCCACTTATAAGATCATCAAGAGGCTCGTAAAGACGACAAGCAAGCTGGTCAAATTTTCCGTCAATTCTATTACCAGGGATATGGACGCCCAGGGAGAGGTCTTCGTCAAGCTCGAGGAAAAAGGCCTCATCGTTATAGGGAAAGGGGCCGACACGGATATCATAGTGGCAAGCGCCAGGGCCTACATCAACGCGCTGAACAGGCTTGAATACATGAAAAGCAAAACAGTTGAGGTGAAATGATGGGCATGACAATAACGGAAAAGATACTCGCATCGCACGCAGGGAAGGAATTTGTAGAGCCGGGAGAGATCATCGACGCACAGATCGACCTTGCCCTTGCCAACGACATCACCGCACCGCTGTCCCTCGAAGAGTTTGAAAAGGTCGGCGCGCAGAACGTCTTCGACCCCGACAAGGTCGTCCTGGTCATGGACCATTTCACCCCCAACAAGGACATCCTGTCTGCGGAGAACTGCAAGAAGATCAGGGAATTCGCCGCGGGTCACAAGATCACCCATTTCTACGAAGGCGGGAATTGCGGCATCGAACACGCCCTCCTCCCGGAGCAGGGCCTCGTCGTCGCCGGCGACCTCGTCATCGGGGCAGACAGCCACACCTGCACCTACGGCGCCCTGGGGGCCTTCGCGACCGGCGTTGGGAGCACGGATCTCACCTACGGCATGGTAAAAGGCCGGATATGGTTCAAGGTGCCGGAGAGCATCAAGTTCCACTGCTACGGGAAATGGTCAAAGTGGGTAACGGGAAAAGACCTCATACTGCACATCATCGGCATGATAGGGGTGGACGGCGCACTCTATGCGGCCATGGAGTTCGACGGGGAGGCCATCTCCGCCCTTTCCATGGATTCGCGCTTCACCATCGCGAACATGGCTATCGAGGCGGGCGGCAAGAACGGGATATTCAGGGCCGACGGAAAGACCGAGGCCTATATGAAGGCCCACAGCAAAAAACCTTACCGCGTCTTTGAAAGCGACCCCGACGCCAAATACCGGCAGGTCTTCGAGGTCGACGCATCGAAGATCGAGCTTAACGTCGCGTGCCCGTCGCTGCCTTCGAAC
The DNA here is from genome assembly GCA_029559435.1 of Deltaproteobacteria bacterium. Classification (GTDB taxonomy): domain Bacteria; phylum Desulfobacterota; class Syntrophorhabdia; order Syntrophorhabdales; family Syntrophorhabdaceae; genus UBA5609. The sequence goes on from JAKQBZ010000157.1 coordinate 3,098, forward strand.
GTGAAAAGCGCCCGCGAGCTGGGAGGGATCAATATAGACCAGGTCATCATCGGCTCATGCACAAACGGCAGGATCGACGATCTGGAAGCAGCCGCGAAGATACTGGAAGGAAATAAGGTCTCGAGGAATACGCGCTGCATAATCATTCCCGCCACGCCGAAGATCTACCGTCAGGCCATGAGAGAGGGCTTCTTTGATGTCTTCCTCGATGCGGAGTGCGTCATATCGCCGCCCACATGCGGCCCCTGCCTTGGAGGGCATATGGGCATCCTGGCAAAAGGGGAAAGGGCGGTGGCAACGACGAACAGGAACTTCATCGGCAGGATGGGGCACCCGGAAAGCGAGGTCTACCTTGCGGGGCCCGCAGTAGCTGCAGCAAGCGCGATAAAAGGCAGGATAGCGCATCCGGAAGAGATATGAAGCAACTGACAGCCGTCAGCACACAGCTCTCAGCTGAAACAAAAAAGGTCTTAAGCTGATCGCTGAAAGCTGATAGCTGATAGCTGATAGCTAAAAATGGAGGTTGTATGCTTATCAAAGGAAGGGTATGGAAGTTTGGCGATAACATAGACACGGACATTATTATCCCTGCGAAATACCTCGCAATGACGGACCCCAGGTCGCTCGGAGAGCATTGCATGGAGCCTATTTCCCCGTCATTTCACGAGAAGGTCAGCGCAGGGGACATCATCGTATCAGGGTCAAACTTCGGCTGCGGTTCCTCGAGGGAGCACGCCCCTATCGCCATATCTGCGCTCGGCATCCCCCTTGTGATCGCGAAAAGCTTTGCAAGGATATTCTACAGGAACGCCTTCAATAAAGGGCTGGCGCTGCTTGAGGCAGACATCGCAGACAACATAGATGAAGGGGAAGAGGTCGAGATCGATCTCTCGTCAGGGGTTATTCGCTGGAGAGACATGGAGGTGACGGCAAAGCCTATACCGCCATTCATGGTGGAGCTTATTAACGAAGGTGGCCTCATCAACTACCTGAAAAAACAACTGGAGGAGTAACATGAAAACCTACAACGTAGCCGTCGCCGGTGCAACCGGAGCCGTGGGAAACGAAATGATCAGCGTCCTTGAGGAAAGGGATTTCCCCGTGAAAAACCTTATCCTTCTCGCATCTTCAAGGAGCGTCGGAAAGACGCTGTCCTTCAAAGGGAAAAGCGTAAAGGTACAGGAGCTTAAGGAAGATTCTTTTAAGGGGATCGATATCGGACTATTCTCCCCCGGCGGCTCAGTGAGCATGAAGTTCGCTCCCATAGCCGCTGCAAGCGGATGCGTGGTAATAGACAACACAAGCGCATTCAGGATGGACCCCGATGTCCCCCTCGTGGTGCCCGAGGTGAACGAGCACGCGATCGCGGGGTATAAGAGCAAGGGGATCATCGCGAACCCGAACTGCTCAACGATACAGATGGTCGTCGTCCTTAAACCGCTCCATGATTTTGCAAAGATAAAAAGGGTTGTCGTATCGACCTACCAGGCAGTATCAGGGACAGGCATGAAGGCGATCAAGGAGCTCGAGCAGCAGGTGCTCAACATCTATAACGCGCGGAAGGTAGAGATCAAGGTCTACCCTCACCAGATAGCCTTTAACTGCCTCCCTCACATAGATTCCTTCCTTGACAACGGGTACACAAAGGAAGAGATGAAGATGGTCAACGAGACAAAGAAGATCATGGAAGATTACAATATTGCCGTCACCGCCACGACCGTCAGGGTTCCCGTCTTCTACGGCCACTCAGAATCGGTGAACATTGAATTTGAAAAAGAGATAACCCCGGCAAAGGCGCGGGCCCTGCTGAAAAAGGCCCCTGGCGTAAAGGTCGTCGATGACCCGTCAAAGAACAAATACCCGCTCGCGATCAACGCGGCGGGAAAAGACGATACCTTTGTGGGCCGCATCAGAAGGGACGAAACAATATCGCACGGCCTGAACATGTGGATCGTCGCCGACAATATCCGGAAAGGGGCGGCCCTGAACGCGGTCCAGATCGCGGAAGCGCTGATAAGGAAATACCTGTAAATCCGCAAAATGCCGTAAGTCGTGAGGCGTAAGGCGAGCAAAAAACGGAACACCCGTAAGTCGTGAATCGAAATTCGTAAGTGGTTTAATCCCCTTACGCCTCACGCCTAACGCCTTACGGGTTTTGGTTCTCCTTCGGCGGCTGCGCCTTCTCTATCTTGTCTATTTCTTCTTCGATGTCGCGGATGAGGAGTTTCAGCTTTGAGATCGAAAGTACGCGCTCCCCTATGTAGCCATCTTCTCTGCTGACCGTTTTTTCTGACGTAAATGCATCGTATACGTATTCACCGATCTCGGCATACAATTTCTCCATGCTGCGCCGGGCCTTCGTGATGTCGATATATTTCTTCTTTCCGATCGTTGCCTGCTTCTCGACACTGAATGCAATGTCCTGGGCTGTTTCCCTGAGCGTCCTCAAGCCCTCTCCTGTCTTCTTTTTCAGGTCATCGATGAGCGCCATTTCGCCTCCTCATAATCTCGCTTATTACGTAATATACCTGTCTGCCCAGGATTTTTCAAGCCATACCGCCGGCCCCTTGGATCCTTGAAGCCTCTTATGGTGGAATAATAAAATAATTTGACTAAATGAGAACTCCTATGTATATAGATTAATATAGTTTACAATACTTTGGAGGTGCGTGCCATGTTTAAGAAGATACTTTGTCCGATCGATTTTTCAGAATACTCAGGCGAAATCGTCTCATATGCCGCAAGCATCACAAAAAAGTTCAGCGCAGAACTGCACCTGTTCCACGTCATACCCAATCTTAATTATTTTACACCCTACGAATCATTCCTTACCCCGGAAAATCTCGTGGCGATCGAAAAGAATATCAGCACCGAAGTGAATAGCGATTTCGATAAGATCATCAAAAAGATAGATATCCCTGTAAAAAAGATCGTAAAGACCGGCGTTACCTTTGTGGAAATCATTGATTATGTGAAGGCCGAAGGGATTGACCTCATCGTCATGGGAACCCACGGGCGAAGCGGGATCGAGCATATCCTCATAGGGAGCGTAGCGGAAAAGGTCGTCCGGAAAGCCCCCTGCCCTGTCCTGACAATACGGCCGAAAAACAAATCATTCCAGATGCCGTAAACAGCAAGAAGGCATGAAGGTGAGAGGGTGAGAAGAACAGCAAAAGAATCTTGCGCCTTTTGCTTTTCTCACCTTCTGCTCTTCTGCTTTCTTACCTTCTCCGATGTTTTATAAAAGGTGTTCGTACAGTTCCCGGATGTTCTTAAGCGGTACGATCTCAAGGCCCTGGACCTTTTCAATGCCTTTCGGGCAGAAGATCTTTCTGATCCCGAGGCGTTCGCACTCCCTGATCCTCATGTCCATATAGACGATCCTGCGGATCTCTCCCGTAAGGCCGACTTCCCCGAACAGGGCCGTGTCCTGCCCGATGGCGATATCTTTCAAGCTTGAAATGATCGATGCGGCCACGGAAAGGTCTACCGCCGGCTCGTTGACCTTCATGCCGCCGGTAACGTTCACGTAGACATCTCTGTCAAAAAAGGGCTTCCCGATCGCCTTTTCGATAACGGCAATGAGGATAAAAAGGCGGTTGACGTCATACCCGAGGGAGAGTCGCTTCGGGATCGAGAAGTTCGTTTTGGGCGTTACTGCCTGCACCTCCAGGATGATAGGCCTCGATCCGGTGATGTAAGGGAAAAGCGCGCTGCCTGAGCCTATATCCCCTCTCTCGGAGACAAAAAACTGCGACGGGTTTTCTATGCTTATGAGCCCCTCTTTTTTCATCTGGAAGATGCCGACCTCGTCGACGGGCCCGTACCTGTTCTTGATGGCCCGCAGCATTCTGTAGGGAAGCATCTTATCGCCTTCGAAATAAAGGACCGTATCCACCATGTGCTCGAGGATCTTGGGGCCGGCGATAGCGCCTTCCTTTGTCACGTGGCCGATGAAGATAAGCGTCGTGTCCATCGATTTCATGGCCATCGTCAATTTCGAAGAGACGTCCTTTATCTGGCTCACGTTCCCGGGAAGCATGGGCAGGCTGCTGTTATAGACCGACTGTATCGAATCGATAATAACGAGGTCATATGCCTTCCCCGATGCGGCCTCTATGATATCGTCCAGCTGGTTTGTGGCGAGGATCGGGAAATTGCCGTTAAGGTTCAGCCTCTTCCTCCGCGAGGCAAGCTGCTTTAATGACTCCTCGCCTGAAACATAAAGGACATTCAGCCCGAGCTCTACCATCCTTGCCGCAATCGCGAAACACAGCGTCGTCTTTCCTATCCCGGGGTCTCCCCCGAGGAGTATCGACGAGCCGGTCGTGAGCCCTCCCCCCAGGACCCTGTCCATCTCTTCGATGCCGAGAACGATCCTCTCTTCGGTGATATCGTCGTCGCTAACAATGACGGGGCTTTTCTTCTCCTGCGATTCCGCCGCCTTGTCGACCTTGAATTCCCTGATCGTGTCCCAGCCCCCGCACCTGGGGCACTTCCCCATCCACTTGAACGTCTCATACCCGCACGCGTCGCAGACGAACACTACTTTCTTAGCCACCATTCCCCCTTTATTCAGCTTTTAGCTATCAGCTCTCAGCCATCAGCTTAAAAACCTTTTTTGTTTCGGCTGATAGCTGTATGCTGACTGCTGACGGCTATCTGCTATTCACTGCCTTTGCGTGTGCAGCTTGATAAGGTCGTACTGATATTTCATTACTCTCATAAGCGGTTCCTCCGTCTTCGGGAATTCGCGGGCATCCAGCTCAAGGGTTATCATCCCGTCGTATCCGAGCCTACCGAGCGTGTTTAATAATTTGACGATCGGGAGGTCGCCTTTCCCGAGAAAGAGGTGGCTTTTGTGAAACCCGTGGTCGCTGAGATGGATATTTTTTAACCTGCCCGTTTTGAAGACGCGTAGAAAGCCCGCGACAATATCATCGCCAAAGGTCCCGAAGTGGGTGGTGTCAAAGGTAAAGTAGAGGTTCCTTTCAACGCCGAAATCAACGAGGTCTTTCAGTTCGTTGAGGACAAAGCAGGTGAGCATCAAGCGGGTTCCTGTCCGGGGCATATTTTCCACTGCGAGGAAAACGTCGTCGCATCCCAGCTCTTTTTGAAAGTCCCTTATCTCCCTGAACCACTTAAGGAACTGCACCTCCATAGCATACCACGAAGGCGGATGAAAGTTTACCACCCTGGCGCCAACGGTGCGCGCGATATTGATCGTTCTGGTCAGAATATCGGCCGTTGTTCCCCATGTCTTCATCTTTACAAAAGGGGCATGTATAGAATAGACGGGGAGGATATCAAGGCAGTTCTGGACCCTCTCGAGATAACCGTCGCTGTTGAACTTCATGTCTATCAACAGGTCGCAGCCGTCGAAGCCCGCTTCTTTTGCATAGAAAAAGACGTTTTCAATGGGCAGGTGAAAGAGGCATCCGGTAGAAAAGAGGATCTTCATACCGTTATGATATCCTCATCGTTGTCGGTAAGGACCCTGTAGCGCCCCTTCTCCATGATGATCGTGTTTTCAATGCCGCAGGCCCCTTTCCGCGGGAACACCATCTTCGGCTCGATCGCGAAGACCATCCCTTCCTCGATAGGGTACGTATGGGTCGCTGCGATGTAAGGAAACTCAGCAAGCTCGATCCCTATGCCGTGGGCGAGGAAGCGGACCTTGTGCGGTTTGAAGCCGAGATAATATTCCCCGTAGCCCAATCTGTCGGCAAGCTGCTTTGAGTATTCGAAGAGCTCTTTGCTCGTTAAGCCTTCAAGCGCCTTATCGAGCACCCTGTAATGTATCTCCCTGCACGCCTCAAAGGCCTTTGAAAAAAGGTCGGGCATCTTTCCTATGGCGTACATCCTCGTCTGGTCAACCTGGTAACCGTGGTAGCAGATGCCGAAATCGACAAGGACCGGCTCGTTCCTTTTGATCTTCTTCATGCTCGCGCCCACAGGAAACGCAGGGGACAGCCCGAGGCCTCCCATCGGCGAATCGGACTGGCTCACGATGCTCCCTGTCCGCCCGCTCAGGACATGCCAGGTGTATGCCTCGTAATTCAGCGAGCGGACCCGCAAAAGGCCCTCATGCCCCATGGCCTTCGCGCGGGCCTCCAGCATCCCTCCCAGCTCGATCTCCGTCATTCCTTCGCGCAGGAGCTCCGGCACCAGGGCGTAGACCTTTTTCTGTATCTCCGCGGCCTTTTCCATCAGCGCTATCTCGAAGGGCGACTTGAACTTCCGGACCTCTTTGGTCAGCGGGGATACGTTGATGAATTCCGCATTGCCGAAAAGCTCCTGAAATTTTACGACGTCGTTGTAGGGCACGACATCAAGCTGCATCCCTATCTTCTTCATCGGCTTCAGGTGCCCCGGGATCTCCTTGACGGAGCGCATGGGCATGATCTGCCCGATAGGGGACTCCCTTCGCGCCCTTGATATCTCCCTTTTGACGAACAGGACCGGCTCGTCGTCGACAGGCAAAAAGAGGAGCGAATCCTGCATCGTGCCGGAGAGATAATAGTAATCGATCTTGTAATGAAAAAAGGCCCCGTCCAGAGAGGCCTTTTTCATCAATACCTTTACCTTCGCGATCCTTGCGTCGATCTCTTCTTTTGGCGCGTACTGCATGATACCGGCTACTTGTCTTTCCAGACCGGCTTTCTCTTTTCCATGAAGGCCCCGATCCCTTCCTTGGCGTCGTCCGTGGCCATGCAGCCCTGCAGGTAAATGATCTCCGATGCCTTCAGGGCCTGGAGGAAATCGAGGCTTAAGCCTGCCTTGATCGCCTTTTTCGTCCACATCGCCACCGGCCTGCTCTTGTTCAAATAATCTGCGAGATACTTCTCAACTTCCGCCTTAAAATTCTCCGCAGGCAACACAGCGGTCACGAGGCCAATTGCCTGGGCCTCTTTTGCGCTGATGATCTTGCCTGTCAGGAGGAGCTCGTAGGTCTTCTGGAGGCCGATGATCTTCGGGAACCAGGCTGCAGCCACAGGAGGATAAACACCGACGGCGATCTCGGGCTGACCGATCCTCGCCTTCTCTGATGCGATCACGATGTCGCAGAATGACATAAGCTCGCATCCTCCTCCGAGGGAACGGCCGTTCACCAGCGCCACGGTGGTCACATCCATCTCTGCCAGGTGGCGGAACATCCCGTGGAAGACCTCGATCATCTCATCCACCTTGTCAGGCGTATGGTCGGCAACATCGACGCCATCGCAAAATGCCTTCTCGCCGGCGTGGTCAAAGATGAGGAGCTGTACAGCGGGGTCTTTCTTTATCTCTGCGAGCACCTGGTTGATCTCCTTCATCATGACGATGGTCAGCCAGTTTGACGGCGGGACATTGAGCGTGATCGTTGCGGCCTTGTCCTTTTTTTCATATTGAATATGCTGGAATGCCATTGTAATTCTCCTTTCTTTTAGCCCTGTCGTTCAATAAAAAAAGGGGGGCATAACACCCCCCCCTATGGGTTCTTGCTTCGTTACTTCGCCTGCGGTTTGCCGAAGATCTGTTCGAAATATGCCTCGTCGTTCAGCGCACCCTTTGCGATGAGCTGGCGGTTCTTGATGAAGTCGATGGTGTCCATACCGGTGATCTTCTTGGTATTGAAGGCGCCGAATCCTGCGAACGCCTCGCCCATCATATTTACTGCCAGCCAGTACCTGTGGTCGTTCTTGACCTGATCCCAGAAGAATTTCTTCTTCTGCCTGACGCCGTCGATAGATTTCATCAGGCATCCGGGGAAGAGGTTTGCGAATACCCAGATAACCCTCTCAACCTCTGCGTCGAGGAGCGAGAAATCGTATTTGTTGTTTTTCAGCTGCTCGTTCACCCATGCCCTGGCATCCTTTGCCTCCTGGCCTGCCTTGGGCTCGCCGTAGACGATCTCGCCGTCTTTTACGTAGGTTTCGGTAATAACCTGCGGGTTCCTTACCCAGTTGCCCTTGTCGTCTTTCAGGACAGGGATCGCCTTTGAGATAAGGTTTTTGGCCTTCATCTTGTATGCCGACCACATCTCGCAGCTTACGCAGTTCCACATTGCATCTTCAGCGGTCAGAGACCATGGAAGGAAGTCTGAGGCGCCGCCGACCGGTGCGGAGCCGTGTCTTGGACCCGCCTGTCCGAATATCGCAAGGTCGGATGCAATGGCGATGTCACAGGCAAGGCCGATCTCCTGGCCGCCCGCCACCCTCATGCCGTTGACGCGGCAGATAACCGGCTTCTTGCACATAAGGATGGAGTCTACCATGTTGTTGAAAAGCTCCATATACCAGCCGTATTCTTCCGGTCTCTTGCTGTAGTACTCTGAATACTCTTTTGTGTTGCCGCCTGTACAAAAGGCATTCGGGCCTGTTCCGGTGAAAACCGTTGCAACTACTTCGCGGTCCGTTGAAGAGTTCTCAAAACCCGCGATAACGCCCTTTACCATATCGGTGGTATAGGAGTTATACTGAGCCGGGTTGTTGAGCCTGACCCATGCAGAATAAAGACCCGGTATTACATTGCCCTTAGGGTCCTTCAGGGGCTTCTTTTCATACACTACACAGGGGGCTTCCGTTCCCCAGTGATCCGACCCGTGCCTGCTGTGGTCTTTCATTTCGTGTTCTCTTGGCATCCACTCTAATCCCATATGTTTCCTCCTCTAATGTATTTTATTTAAAAATCGGGTTTCAGGACAACCCTCTTTTCAGGCGAACCTGCCTTGTGTATCTCGTCAAACGTCGCTGCTATAGTGCTCATAGGCCTTACTTCAACAAAGGGGTCGATGACGATCTTCTTGTTCAATACCATGTCGAGGACGATGGGGTAATATTCCGGCAGGCAGCCCCATGTTCCTATCACCTCTGCGTCAAAGGCCATCAGCTTGGAGAACATGTACTCGCTCTTTGACATCCCGAATCCAACAAGGATCAGCTTCCCGACAAATGAAAGCAGGTCAAGCGCCAGATCCTGCCCGGCCTTTGTCCCTGTTACCTCAAAGATCTTCCAGCCTGTATTGGCAAGGCCTTTGGATTTTACGAAATTCCTCCATTCGCCGACAACGTCCTTGTTCGTCTTTTCGAGGGTGCTGATCACTGCATCGCAGCCGTAGCTGAGAGCCCTTTCGAGCTTCTTCGGGTTCCTTGCAATGCCGATAACGGTCTTTGCGCCGAGGGCCTTCGCGGTCTGCGCCATATAGACGCCGACCCCGCCGGTCGCGCCGATAACGATCACGTTGTCGCCGGGCTGAAGGTCAGCCCTTTTCGCCGCCTGGTACGGGGTGGTTACCGCATCCGCGATAACCGACAGCTGCTCAAGCGCATACCCCTTTCTGTCGGTTACCAGGCAAAGGTCAACGGTAGGAACAGGGATATGGCTTGAAAAACCGCCATAAACGCCGATCGAGTTGCCGGGCATCTTCTGCGCAAGGCACCTGTTGCCCCTTCCGGTCTTGCAGAGAATGCATTTCCGGCAGGGCATAACCGCGGGGATAATGACCTCTTTCCCTATCCAGGCGGGATCGCCTGCGACCACCACGCCGCTTATCTCGTGGCCAAGGGCCAACGGCGGTTTGCTGACCGTCGGAACGCCGTCATAGAAATATCCAAGGTCGGTATGGCATACACCACACCCTGCGACCTCTACGAGAACCTCGCCCTCTTTCAGTTCGGGAACAGGGATCTCTGCCATGGCAAGCTTTCCGGGTGTAGTCTCTTTTGTTTCTCTGTTAAAAACTGTCGGTTGAACCATCTGCCACTGTTTTATTACCTTCGGTACATCAGCCATTACAACACCTCCTTATATATTTGAAATGGAAAGATGACAGCACCTCTGCCTTTTACGTCATACCGTAACCGCCGTCCACGCACAGAAGCTGCCCTGTTATGTAGCGTGCGTCGTCTGATGCAAAGAATACAAATGCAGGTGCTACATCCTCCGGTTCAGCATATCTGCCGAGGAGAATCCTTTTTACGTAGATCTCTTTCAGCTTCTCGTCTGTGGATATCTTTTCCGTCATATCTGTAGTAACGATGCCGAGGGAGATGACATTCGCCGTAACGCTGAACTTCGCGAGCTCCCTTGCCATTGATTTTGTCATGGATATGACGCCGCCCTTTGCAGCGCTGTAATTGATCTGTCCGATGGTCCCAACAACACCGGCCACAGAGGTTACATTAATGATCCTCCCGTAGTTCTGTTCCATAAAGTATTTTGACGCCGCCTTGACGGTCAGCCAGGGGCCTCTCATCTGGACATTGACAACCTCATCCCAGGTCTCCACCGACATTTTGTGCATCATCGCCGGCTTTGAGATACCGGCATTATTCGCAATAATGTGGATCGAGCCGAAGTTCTGGACGCAGGTCTCGACGATCTTCTGGGCATCGGCATCCTGTCCCACGTCGCCTTTCACTGCCACGGCCTTTCTTCCCATTTTCTTAATCATTTCCACTACTTCGTTGGCGGCCTTTTCATTCCCTGCGTAATTGACGACGACATTCGCGCCCTCCTGTGCAAAGGCCAGGCTTATCGCCCTTCCCACGCCTCTACCACCGCCTGTAACTACAGCATTTTTGCCCTCTAATTTCATGACGGCCCCTCTCTTTTTTTTTAAATTTGTGAAAATTTTAATAAGACTTATATTATATGTCAAAAAGAATCTATGTCAAGACAAAAAGCATAGTTATTAAGGCAATTTTCACCTCAGTTTTGTATTGCAAATTTTATCAGGATGTTCCATCATTGGAGGAGCTAAAGAAGCTATCAGCAGACAGCGAACAGCTTTCAGCTGAGGCAAAAAAGGCTTTAACCAGCGGACAGCTGATGGCTGAAAGCTGATTTTTACCAGGAGGTTGCACGATGAGCGTTGTATTGGAAGAATATAAGGACGATGTATTTACGATCACCCTCAACAGGCCGGACAGGAAGAATGCCATGGACTACGACCTGCTCCACGGCATTTACGCGGCACTGAAAAATGCCGAGGAGCAGAAGGCGCCTTTCGTCGTCATACGCGGCTCCGGGAAGGCGTTCTGCTCCGGCGGGGACATCGTCGCCTTCAAGGAAGCTGAGGATTCCGAAGCCTTGATCGACGCGGAGGCGGGGGTGCTTCACGAGGGCATCAGGCTTATAAGGAATATCAATGCTGTTGTCATTGCGGTCATCGAAGGGGTTGCCGTTGGTGCGGGCATAGGCCTGGCCCTGGCGTGCGACCTTTCTATCGCGACCAGAAATACGATAATGAACATGGGCTACAGGCGGATCGGCCTTACGCCTGACGGAGGCGGCAGCATCTTCCTTGCGAGGCTCGTAGGGGCAAAAAGGTTCAACGAGCTCTATCTCTTTTCGAGGAACATCACCATGGCAGAGGCGCAAGGGCTCGGGCTTGTGAACGTCGTCTGCGAAGAGGAAGAGCTGGAGGCAAAGCTCGCGGAGATGATCAAAAATTTGAAGGCCCTTCCCATGGAGACGATAGGCAGCTTTAAAAATCTCGTGAACCATTCGCTCTTTCACGGGCTCGACATACATCTTGACAAGGAAAGGTACTATGTCTCGCAGCTTGGCGGGACCAAGCTCTTCAAACAGAGGCTGGAAGAGTTTTTCAAAAAGAGGTAGCGCGTGAAAGGCCTTTATCTCTTCTCGATCTTCGGCTACATATGCGTACTCTGGCTGACGGGCATCTATGTGACACGGAAATCGAGCTCAACAGAGGCCTACCTCGTCGCCTCCCGCAGCCTCTCCGTGCCTTTTCTTTCGGTGCTCATAGCGGGGACGTGGATCGGCGGCGTGTCTATCGTTGGAATGGCACAGGGTTCGTACATCCACGGCGTGAGCGCCCTGTGGTTCCAGGCAGGCATCTGGATCGCCATGTGCGCCACAAGCGTCCTCCTCTCCAGGATCCTCCAGGGAAAAAAGACATACTCCATCCTCGACGTGGTCGGGGGCCTTTACGATAAGAAAACGGCAAAGCTCGCCGGGATATTGCAGCTCGTCTTCTCAATATGGATCGTAACAATGCAGATCGTGGGGGGAGGGGCGATACTCACGGTGATCCTTCAAGGACAGCTTTCATTCCGGGAGGGGATGATACTGACCGCAATAGTATTCACCCTGTACAACGTCATGGGGGGCTTCGTCGCCACCGCTTACACGAACCTCATACATATCGGCGCAATAATATTCGGTATATTCCTGGGAGGCCTCTACGTCGTCTTCAATACAGGCGCCCTGTCGCAGATGGCAAGCCAGGCGCACTATTTCAGCCCTTTCGGCGATCTCGGCATCGTCCAGGCGCTGAGCTGGGCATATATCAACTTTACCCTCGGCGTGCTCGCACAGCCCGTCATCAACACCGCATCGTCGGCAAAAACGCCTGAAGAGGGCAGGAAAGGAATCCTTATCGGGAACTTCATATCCATCCCTGTGGTCGTCATGGCAGCGCTCTGCGGCATAGTTGCAAAATACGTTTTTCCCGATATCCCATCCATCTCGGCGTTGCCCGCCCTTCTCAACATCGTGCCGCCCTTCATTGCCGTCTTCTTCCTCCTCAGCATGTGGGCGCCGCTTATGAGCTCAGGCTCGCCCTTCCTGATGGGCGCCACAACCCTCGCGATAAAAGGGTATATAGCGCCTGCCCTGAACATCACCAACGACAGGGTCCTCCTCCTTGTTTCAAGGCTTACCACGCTCTTGATAGGCGCGGTTTCTCTTCTCCTGGGTTTTTTTGTAAAAGAGATATTGAGGGAGGTCACGTGGATAGCGGTCCTTTTGAGCGCCATCGTCTACATCGTCTTTATCGGCTGGGCATGGAAGCAGGTCCATAGCCTTTATGCGTTCCTTTCGCTGCTGGGGACCATCGCCATCCTGATACTTTCTTTTGCCTTCGGCAGCTACAAGGTGCTTCACCCTGTATGGCCCGTCACGCTCTACATATTCATCATCATGGGCATCGGGGTACTGACAAGAGATCAGGGCAAGGGGCAAGAGCCATGATTATCCCCCCCTCTCCCTGGCCCTCTCCCGCGAGGGGAGCGGGGATGGTGTGAAGTCCCGAGAGGGGATATCATTTCGAGATGTCTATTCTATAAGGAGGTGTATGTATGGACTTAGTCGGAAGGGTCAAGGCCATTATTCTTAAACCAAAAGATACATGGGTGCAGATCAAAGGAGAGGAGACAACGATCAAGGATCTGTACATGTCCTATGCGGCGATCCTTGCGATCATTCCGCCTGCCGCGACCTTCATCGGATGGTCGGTCGTCGGCATGTCCTTCATGGGCATGAGCTACAGGGTACCCTTTGCAAACGGCCTCGGCTACGCAATCTTCCATTACGTGTTGTCCCTCGTTGGCATTTAT
>JAKQBZ010000162.1 GCA_029559435.1 Deltaproteobacteria bacterium
TGGCCGAGGGAAAGAGGGCGTATCTTCGTGAACCGCTCTATGACCTCCCGCGACAGGCCTGACACCTCTTCGTACTTCGTATCATGAGGGATCTTGCTGTTTTCAAGCCTTTTCATCTTTCTGACCACGTCCTGCTGCCTGTCCGTGTAGCCGCGGTATTTTATATCCAGCTCCACCTGATAGGCGATCTCTTCTTTGATCCCGTTCAGGCTGCCCTCGATGCGCTTCAGGGTCTCGATGGTAACGCCCGGTTTCTTCAGCAGTTCCCCGAGCGTTGCCGGGTTTTTTATGCCTTCAATGTTCAGCTCTTGCAACATCCTGATCGTTTCGCCCGTCGGCTTAAGCCTTACCGATTCCAGGATGCGCTTTGCCTCATCGACCTTCGCCTTTTTTTCAAGGACCTTCTCGTACCTCTCCCTGCACACGGCGCCAATCCGGTACCCCTTTTCGGTAAGCCTCAGGTCCGCGTTGTCCTCCCGGAGCAGCAGCCTGTATTCCGCCCTTGACGTAAACATCCTGTACGGCTCGTCGACACCTTTTGTCACAAGATCATCTATAAGGACGCCGGTGTATGCCTCATCCCTTCCCAGGCAAAAAGGGTCTTCGCCACGAACCTTTAAGGCGGCGTTGATCCCCGCCATCAGCCCCAAAGCCCCTGCCTCCTCATACCCCGTCGTCCCGTTTATCTGACCGGCGAGATAAAGATTTCTGACGATCTTTGTCTCGAGCGTTGGGTATAACTGCGTAGGATAGACAAAGTCATATTCAATGGCGTATCCCGGCCTCGTTATCTCGACCTTCTCAAGGCCGTCGATGGTCCGCAGCATTCCCAGCTGGATATCAAGGGGGAGGCTCGTTGCAAAGCCGTTCGGGTAATATTCTTTCGTATCCAATCCTTCCGGTTCTATGAAGATGCGGTGCCTTGTCTTTTCAGGAAATTTAACGACCTTGTCTTCGATCGATGGGCAGTACCTGACCCCCGTGCCTTTTATCTTCCCTGTATAAAGGGGCGACCTGTCGAGGCCTGACCTTATGATATCGTGCGTTGCCGCTTTTGTGTAGGTAAGATAGCAGGGCACAAGCCTGTTGGTGATCCGTCCGGTAAGAAAAGAAAAAGGGGCCGGCGGATCATCGCTGTGCTGCGGCTCCAGCTTTGAAAAATCTATCGTCCTTCCGTCCAATCTGGGGCAGGTTCCGGTCTTCAGCCTTCCTATAGCAAAACCGAGCTCGCTGAGGCAGCCGGAAAGCCCTACTGACGGCAGGTCGCCCATCCTGCCCGCCTCGAACCTTTCAAAACCAATGTGTATAACGCCCCGTAAGAAAGTACCTATTGTAACGATAACCGTTGTTCCGTAAAATCTCTCGCCCCACTGCGTCTCAACCCCCGTGACGGCATCTCCCTGCACCAGCAGCCTCTCTACAATACCCTGCCGTATAGAGAGCCTTTCTTGTTCTTCCAGCCTTGCCTTCATCTTGTGGGCATATCTCATCTTGTCTGCCTGGACGCGGGTCGCCCGCACGGCAGGGCCTTTCTTCATGTTCAATGTCCGGAACTGTATGCCTGTAGCATCAATATTTCTTGCCATCTCGCCATCGAGGGCGTCGATCTCTTTTACCAGGTGCCCCTTGCCGAGGCCCCCGATTGCCGGATTACAGGACATGTAGGCGATGTGGTCAAGGTTTGTTGTGACAAGAAGGGTTCTGGCCCCCATCCGCGAAGATGCCAGGGCAGCCTCGCATCCTGCGTGGCCTGCGCCTATCACTATTGCATCAAAATGTTCCAAAGTATAATCAACTCCGACCAATTTTCTTCAAATCCCTTCATGCTATGACGGTGGGTTATTGCGTTAAAACGCTATAGTCTACCAGCTACGGCATGCGTTTTCCATTACTTCCTGACGGTCTTGCAAAGTTTTGTGTTCAACTTTTTTAACGAACATGATACCATTCTTTAGCTACTTGTTGCTGGATGCTCGTCGCTGGATACTGGTTCAAACCAGTGACAAGCAACGAGTATCGAGGGACAAGGTTTTGCTGACTGCTGAAGGCTGAGTGCTGACGGCTGCTTTATGCAAAAGGAGGGGAACATGGAAGAGATAGCTATTGGAAAGGTCGATAGGTTTTTTTCCAAGATCGGCGTTGCGGCGATCAAGATAACCGCCGGGGAGCTTAACGTTGGCGATACGATAAAGTTCAAAGGACATTCTACTGATTTTGAACAGACCGTTGAGTCTATGCAGGTTGAGCACAAAAACGTCGAAAAGGCCGTGGCAGGCGACGACGTGGGGATCAAGGTAAAGGAGAAGGTAAGGGACCACGACA
>JAKQBZ010000184.1 GCA_029559435.1 Deltaproteobacteria bacterium
GCCTTCAGAAGATCCTTGTCAGTTAACTTCCCCGCCTCCAGAAGAAGCTCACCAAGACGCTTACGTACGCGCTGAACCATGTTTTTTAGAACCCCCTATAGTTTAATCACCAATAACCAAGCACCAATCACCAAATAATACCCAATATCCAATAACCAATAACCAAACAAAAAAACAGTCTCATATAATACACAACCTCGCTCACGAAGATTTATCGACAATCGAAGAAAATATCTTCTTTAACTCAATAACTTCTGCCAATAAGACATTTAAGTCTTTATCGAACTCGGGATTTGCCTCAAGTAAAACTTCTAACCAATATTGAGTTTCTTTAGCTTCTTTACGTGTAATTCTAAGTCGGTGTTTAAAATCTTTCTTGCTTAACGCATCATTTGCTTCCCGGTAGTTCGCACCTACCGATCCACTTGATCGAATTACTTGAGGAATAATCTCCCTATTTATCATATCATTAGGCAGTTTCTTGCAAAATCTTACCATTGCCTTTGCAAATTCTAAAGTCCTTTTTTCAAGATCAAAACCATGATTTTTCATCAATAAAATCCAGTTTGATTATTGGGTATTCGGTGATTGGTAATTATTTGGAAATTGGTTATTGGTGATTGGTTATTCATTACTTTATATATTCTCCTATATTCGCGCTCAGGAGCGCGTCTTCACGGGTGATGGCGCCTTTTTTCAAAAGCTCGCTCAGGCTCTGCTCCATCGTATGCATGCCGTATTCTTTGCCCAGCTCGATCTGCCCGTATAGCTGGTAGCCTTTCGCCTCCCGTATCAGGTTCCGGAGCGCCGGCGTTGCTATGAGGACCTCCGTGGCCGGCACCCTTCCTTTTGCGTTGGTGCGCCTCAAAAGCTTCTGCGTGATCACGGCCTGGAGGGTGATCGAAAGCTGGGACCGTATCTGCGCCTGCTGATGTGGCGGGAAGACGTCAATGATCCTGTCGATGGTCTGCGAAGCGCTTGTCGTATGGAGCGTGGAAAAGACAAGGTGGCCCGTCTCCGCGGCGGTTATGGCGGCCTGCATCGTCTCCAGGTCCCGCATCTCGCCGATGAGGATCACGTCGGGGTCCTGCCTCAATACATGCCGGAGCGCCAGGGAAAAGGATTTGGTATCGTCTCCCACCTCCCGTTGGGAAATGACCGACCTCTTCGCGCTATATACATATTCGATCGGGTCTTCCACGGTAATGATATGGAGCGGCCTTTCTTCGTTAACGAGGTCGATCATCGCCGCGAGCGTTGTTGATTTGCCGCTGCCTGTCGGGCCTGTCACCAGGACCAGGCCGTTCGGCTTCCTGGTAAGCTCTTTCAGGATAACGGGCAGGTTGAGGTCTTCCAGCTTCGGGATAGTGATCGACACGTGGCGGACTGAAAATGCTATAGTGCCTTTCTGGTGGTAGACATTGATCCTGAAGCGCCCGACGTTCTCAAGCTCATAGGAAAAATCAAGCTCCTGATCCTTGCGGAAGCGCTCTTTTTTCCCCTGGTCAATAACGATCTCATCAAAAAACTCCCTCATATCCTTGTGATATATAGCGTCCCTTTTCAGATAGGCCAGCTCCCCGTTGATCCTTATGGCAGGCGGGATACCATCAATCAGATGGAGGTCGGATGCGTCCTGTTCAACCATTGCATATAACATTTTTACAATACTCAATAGGGCACCTCACAAAAAAAAGATATTATCAAAGGAGATCTCCTTTATGTCCCCGTCGAACTGGAGCATATAGAACTTCACTGTCCTGTTTGTGTACATCTGCGGGATCTGTATTGTTATTGTATGCCAGTTGCCGTCCTTAATCAAATCGAGCGGCTTTTCGGTCAGCTCGTAATCGTTTTTGCTGTCCTCAAAGACCCTCACCTTAAAGGCATAGGAAGGCTTCTCGATCTTTGTCTCCAGTATCTTGTAGGAGATATTTAAAAAGGATTTGAGCCTGAAAGGCTCCTTCTTTCCGTTGAGGATCGTGTAGTCGGCGGCAAAATGGTAGGGGCCTTTCAGCGCTCCTGTATCCCTGAAGAGGAAGCCGACGGGCGTGCTGAAAAGCCTCCCCGAGGCGTCGAAGGAGCTTAAGTTCGTAACGCTCAGGTCCGCCTGGTAGACGGCGAGGTCCTTTTCCAGGGCCATGATGCCCTTCGTCGTGGAGATTCCGTCCTTTGTCGGCTTCACCTCCGCAATATCCTCGATAAATTTGCTGCTCCTCGATGAATGGACGATCGCCTGGGCGACATCGATCGCGCCTTGTTTGCTGAGCATGCGCAATGATTCGTCGAGGGATGTCATCCCTTCGCTTTTTGCGGTATCGAGGATCGTTACGATCTGGTGGATCTTGTCCTCCCTGATGAGGCTTTTGATCGCCGGGTTTACCTTCATGACCTCGCAGGCGCAGACGCAGCAAGCCGCATCGGCCCTCATCAACAGCCTCTGGGAGACCACGGCCCTCAAAGCGTTTGCGACCTGCGTTCTCGCCGTATTTTTCTCGTGGTCCGGAAAAAAGTCTATTATCCTGTTTATCGTTTGCGCAACATTCAGGGTATGGAGGGTTGAGAATACGAGCGCCCCCGTTTCGGCGATCTCCAGCGCCGCCTTCATGGACTCCCTCTCCCTGATCTCTCCGACAAAAACAACGTCGGCGTCCTCGCGGACTATCCTCTTCAGCGCGCCGGAGAACGATTTTGTGTCTCTGCCGATCTCTCTCTGGCTGAAGATGGACCGCTTTGACGTGAAGACAAATTCTATCGGTTCTTCTACGGTAACAATATGGCACATCCGCTCCCTGTTGATCAGCTCAAGGACCGCGGCAACGGTCGTTGATTTGCCGCTCGCCGACGGGCCCGTCACCAGTATCAGCCCGCTGCGGTATTGTGCAAACTCTTTCAGGGAATCGGGGAGGCCAAGCTCTTCAAAAGAAGGCAGGGCGTCGGAGACAGGCCGTACGACTATTCCGATCGAGCCGCGCCTTATGAACGCGCACATCCTGAACCGCCCGAAGCTGCCCATCTCGTATGTATAGTCAAGCTCGCTGTCCCGGGTAAAACGCTCAAACTGCATCTCTGTAGTGGTGCCCTGCAGCAGCTCAAGGATTTCGCTGTTTGTCAGAGGCTCTCTGCTCAGGCGGGTAATGCCGCCATTGCTGCCAAGGGGAGGAAATCCTTCAAAGAAAAAGACGCTCTGTACTCCCTGATGGACCCCTCTTTTAACGACGTTCAGGATTCCGGTTCTCTTCAAGGAGCCTCAACC
>JAKQBZ010000199.1 GCA_029559435.1 Deltaproteobacteria bacterium
CTCTCTGTGCCGTTGACGTTCTCTCGACCGCCGGTTTTCCCGTCCGGGACAAGGCGATATTTGCCTCCCTGTCCGGTATCCGGTGTCAGGGGAGGCTGGAAGAGGTGAAGCAAAGGCCGACGGTCCTCATTGACGGGGCGCATAACCCCGGCGGCATCCACGTACTCGTGGAGTTTATAAAGGCCCGCTACGGGGACAGGAAAAAAATTCTCATTTTTGGTGTCATGAAGGATAAAGAGTATGATAGAATGCTTCAAGAGATCGTACCATCAGTAGATACGGCAATATTGACAAAACCTGCTACGGAAAGGGCATTGGCGCCATCTCTGATGAAAACATACGCGAAAGGCGCGATCGTCGCGGAAGACGTAAGGGGCGCGCTGAAGATGGCAAAAGCCCTCTCAGGAGAAAACGACCTGATACTTGTGACAGGTTCTTTTTACACTATCGGCGAGGCGAAGGCGATCATTCATGATATCTTTTAAAGGTAAATTCATCATCCTTCTGTTCCTCCTTATCCCGCTGTGCCTTCACGGGAAGCAGTTCGATTACAAGGCCTCTTTTGATGCGCCGATCGACATAGCGGCCATGTTCGTCGAATATAACCGCGAAAAGAGCACGTACGTTGCCAAAGGCAAGGTCGACCTCAGGGAAGGCGCCCGGATCCTTAATGCGGATTACGTTCTTTTTGACGAAAAGACGCAGGATATCTTCGCCGAAGGGAACGTAATCTTCCAGGACGAAGGGGACCGCATCGAGTGCCAGAAGCTGCAGATCAACCTCATCTCTAAAAAAGGCAAGATAGACAGCGGCAAGATCTATCTTAAGCAGGGCAATTTCCACATCACCGGCGAAGAGATCGAAAAGGTCGGCGAGGCGCAGTACACGATCAAGAAAGGCGAGTTCACCACCTGCGGCTGGGAGGACCCTGCCTGGAAATTCTCAGCACAGAACGTTGATGTCACCGTTGAGGGATACGCAAAAACGAAGGGCACAAAATTCTATATCAAGGATACCCCCGTTTTTTACCTGCCCTGGGGCATCTTCCCGGTCAAGACCGAGAGGCAGTCGGGGTTGCTTATGCCGGGATTTGCAGTTTCGTCAAGAAACGGCATGCTCATCAATACATCCTATTTCTGGGCCATATCAAAAGACAAGGACGCCACCTTCTTCCTTGACTACCTTGGCGACAGGGGCATCAAGCCGGGCGTCGAGTTCAGGTACGCCCCCAGGGAAGACATGAAGGGGGTATGGGATTACTCGATCATCAGCGACAGGGCATACGACGGCACGCGCTGGCAGTTGCGGGGCCAGCACGAACAGGTATTCATGCAGAACATAGCGCTGAAAGCGAACCTCCGCTTTATCTCCGACAACGACTACCTGAAAGATTTCGGCACAATGGCGGCTGAAAGGAGCGAAACGCTGATAAAATCCACGGCCTTCGTGGAGGTCCCCGTGAAAAAGTCCCTCCTTACAGCAGAGGTGGCCAACTTCAGGAACCTCCTTTCCGACGATAACAATAGATCCACATTTCAATACTACCCCCATGCCTCTTTCTTCACGGAGTATGTCCCGTTCCTGGAAGGGAAGGCCTATACGGACCTCGTAACGGACTATACGTCCTTCTACAGGGACAAGGGCGATAAAGTTTCACGGATGGGGATCGAGCCGCGGCTCCGGGTGCCCTATTCCTGGAACGGCATCAATTTCCTCGTCAACGGCACCCTGATGGAAACGGCGTACCTTATCAACCGCGCCGGCGGCAGCAGCAGCGATACGGAACATCGCAACACGTTCAGGATCGAGGGGGACGCAAACGTCCAGTTCATGAGGTATTATTATACCGACCTGCTGGGCCTGGGGGAGATGCACAGCGTGATAAAGCCTGTGGTAAAGTATAATTTTATCCCCAATACGTCTTTCACCGACCTGCCCAACATAGACCCCTATGATCGTATGTACCAGACCAATACGATCACCTATTCGCTGAACCATTATCTTAACTCGACCTCCGAAGGGTGGCAGCGGGAGCTGTCTCTTTTTGAGATATCCCAGACCTACGGGCTTTCGGGAGGGCTGCGCCCCTCCGAGCTCTATAAGGGTTCCGGCGGAAGGCTCTCGGATGTTGACGCCCGGCTGACCTTATATCCTACGGCCAACCTGAGCTACTCCAACGAGGCGCAGATCAGCACCTCAGGGGAAGGGCTGAAGACCATACGGAACGGCTTCAGTTACGTGAAGCCCAATATATACAATATGAACCTTTCTCATAATTACACGGCTGATTTAAACAACGAGGTCTTTCTCGACCTTGGCGGCATATATAAATACTTCCAGGGAAGGTACCAGATACGCTACACGTTCAAGGAGTCAGAGTGGATCGAAACATTGTATCAGCTCAGGTATATGCCTGGGTGCTGGGGCACAACATTGACGCTTATGCAATCGAAAAGGCCCAACGATACAACCATCAGGATATCCTTTGATCTGGCGGGGATCACGACAAAGTAGGAGGAAGAGCGCATGAAAGGAATTATTCTTGCCGGTGGCCTCGGAACAAGGCTGCACCCGCTTACGAAGATCACCAACAAGCATCTCCTGCCCATATACGGCAACCCGATGATATACTACCCTATCGGAACGCTCATCAACGCGGGCATCACTGACATCATGATCGTAACCGGAGGAAACTATGCCGGAGATTTTTTGAGGCTTCTGGGAAACGGCAAGGAGTTTGGATTGCGCCATATCAACTACACCTATCAGGAAGGGGAAGGCGGCATCGCCGCCGCGCTGGCGCTGGCGGAGTATTTCGCCGAAGGCGAGCCGATATGCGTGGTGCTCGGCGACAATATCATCGAGAAGAATATCATAAGGGCCGTCCGCGATTTTGAAAAACAGAAAAAGGGCGCCAAGATCCTTTTGAAGGAAGTGCCTGACCCTGAACGGTTTGGCGTGGCGGAGATCGTAAAGGGAAAGCTGGTGGATATCGTTGAAAAGCCTAAGAAGCCCAGGAGCAACCTTGCCGTCATCGGCATATACATGTACGACGGGCGCGTCTTCGATATCGTGAAGACGCTGAAGCCTTCCGACAGGGGGGAGCTCGAGATCACCGATGTCAATAATGCCTACGTGAAGGAAGGGACCATGGCCTGGGATATGCTGGACGGATGGTGGACCGACGCGGGCACCTTCGAGTCGCTGCTGCGGGCAAGCATCCTGGTTTCACAGACAGGAGCGAATAATGTGGGCTAAAAAGACATAATAGCCGTGAGGCGGAAGGCGTGAGGGGTTTGACCCTTTTACCCCTTACGACTCACGACTTACGGGTTCTGTATTGTTTTCTCGGATTTAATATACGGGGGTGGATATGATAAAGGATCTTGTTACAAAGCCGCTGAAGTATATCCCTGATGAGCGGGGCCGCCTGATGGAGATCCTGCGGAACGATGAAGACATGTTCGCCGGCTTCGGCCAGGTGTACCTTACCACCACCTATCCCCATGTTGTAAAGGCCTGGCATTATCACCAGGACAGGACGACTTCATCGT
>JAKQBZ010000333.1 GCA_029559435.1 Deltaproteobacteria bacterium
GATCAGGCAAAGAAAAATATCCTCGATGATTTTGTAAAAGAGGCTGAGTCTTTATTTAACGTTTAAGAGGAGGTTCTATGTCGAAGCAATTCGGGCAGATCCTGCAGCAGGCAAAAAAGATGCAGGAAAAACTGGTGAAGCTGCAGGAAGAGGTTGCGAACAAGACCGTTGAGGCCCAGTCAGGAGGAGGGATGGTCTCCTGCGTGGTAAACGGAAAACAAGAGGTGCTCTCCCTGAAGATCTCCGAAGAGATATGGGAAGAAAAAGACAAGGAGCTTCTCGAGGATCTGGTCATGGCGGCGATAAACGAAGGCCTCGATAAATCCCGGGAGATGCTGCAGGAAGAGATGGCGAAGGTAACCGGCGGCATGCAGATGCCTTTCGGGATGTGAGCGTGTTCTATCCGGCGCCCATAGAAAGGCTTATCGAAAACCTCACCAGGCTTCCCGGCATCGGCAGGAAGACCGCCACGCGGCTTGCCTTTTTCCTTTTAAATTCAAGGGATAGTTATATAACGGAGCTCTCGGCAAGCCTTGTCGATATCAAGGAGACGATACGCCTCTGCAGCATCTGCTTCAATATCACCGATACGGACCCCTGCGAGATATGCAGGGACGCAAGGAGGAGCAGCTCGACGGTCTGCGTGGTGGAGGAGTCTTCGCACATGATGGTGATAGAATCGTCCTATCCGGGGCATTTCCGCTACCACATCCTTCATGGCGTTATAAACCCCATCGAGGGGATAGGCCCTGATGAGATCAGGATCAAAGAGCTGATAGAGAGGATAGAAAAGGAAGGCATCAAAGAGGTCATAATAGCCACGAACCCCAACATTGAGGGGAATACAACCGCCCATTACATCGGCGAGATACTCAAGCACCTTGACGTGAAGATCACGAGGATCGCGTCAGGCGTCCCTGTCGGAGGGGACATCGTCTACATCGACCCGCTGACGATCAAAAGCTCGCTCGACAACCGCAAAAACCTATAGAAGTTAAGAAGAGCAGAAGGTGAGAAGATCAGAGGATCAGATGTTTTTCCTGCTTCTCTTAACCTCTCACCCTCTTAACTTCTGCTTTTCTTTATTTCTTAATGGATTGCCAGTCTTTCAGGAACCGCTCGATGCCGATGTTTGTCAGGGGGTGGTTCATCAGCTGCTTCAGGACGTTGAACGGTATTGTCGCTATGTCTGCGCCGAGGAGCGCTGCCTCGAGGACGTGGACGGGATTCCTGATGCTTGCAACGATGACCTCTGTCTCGAATCCGTAATTTGCAAAGATCAGGCAGATATCTTCGACGATCCCCATTCCCTTCTCTGATATATCGTCAAGCCTTCCGATAAAGGGGCTTACGTAGGCGGCGCCTGCCTTCGCGGCAATGAGCGCCTGGACCGGCTGAAAGATCAGGGTCACATTCGTTTTTATCCCTTCCAGCGAGAGCGTCCTTACTGCCTTGATCCCCTCTTCGGTCATAGGGATCTTGATGACGGCGTTCGGACCCAGTGCGGCGAGCTTCCTTGCCTCCCCGCACATGCCTTCCGCGTCCGTTGCGATGACCTCAAGGCTTACAGGTCCGTCAACGACAGAGAGTATCTCCTTTATTACCGCATCGGGGTCTTTTTTCTCTTTCGAGAGAAGCGACGGATTTGTCGTTACGCCGTCGACGAGTCCCATCGCGATCCCCTTCTTTATCTCCTCTACGTTCGCCGTGTCTATAAAAAACTTCATTGCTGTACCTCCGTTGCGTTCTATTTTAATAAAATGTTAAAAATCAAGTTGTTAAATAGGATTTCTATTACTTATGCCATATCTGCAGCATGAATACAAAACTTTTTTTGCAAAAAAAGGTTGGGGATCGGTTAGAACACCCACTTGCATCCAAGCTGTGCGGAGCTCTCCCAGCTATGAGGCGACGTCGTGAATGTATATTCGACAGAAACGAGAAAGCCGCTGTCTTTATACAACGATATCCTGGCGCGCAGCTCGGCGGCATCGCGGTCGGAATCGATTCCCCTGATAGGCGCACTTTCCCTGAGAGATGAGAGGCGCGCCGTTACTTCGCTGCCACGATTGAAATCGTGCAGCCACAGGGCAGTGAGCTCAATGTCCATATTCATATCTCTGCAACGAAAATCCTGCTTTAATTTTGAGCCAAGATGGCTCCTGAACGCCCAATTGGCTCTGGGATCTACGGTCAGGTTGGCGGCTCCGCCCCCTGTCTCGCTGAAACCGTCTTCATTGATATAGGAGAGATAAAATCCCGCTAAGGGCTCCAGGATTGTTCTTTCGGCCGGTTTGAGCCGGTACCCCATGTCGAGCATGCCGGAGAACTGATTGCCGTTGTGGTCGCTTTTGGAAGTACGGCTGACATTGCCAAAGGCGATCCCGCGGTCGCTATGATACCGGTTGTAGCTATACGCAGACACCGCATCGATACGGAAACGGTCAAGCAAGGCGCCCGCAAAGAAGGCGGGGCCGATCGCATCGATTTGAGCCTTGCTTCCCGCGGTATCTCTGCTGTATATATAGGTCCGGGAATTGCCCAGTGAAAAGCCGGCAGTAGTTCCGCTGGAAAAGTGTTTTTTCAATCCTGCCATGAATGACCATGCATTGTATCGGTAGCCCGGTGTATCGTCCACTGTATCCTGGCTCCCCTGATAACCCGTTGTAAGGATAAAGGCCTCCCAAAGATCCTGAACAGGAGATTTATATATCGGGGCGGCATCGTTTGCCGGCGAAGCCGCTGCGTACCTGACCGGCGCCAGGCGCGCTGAAGCCTTGGCGCCCCGGCTGGCGCTGTTGCTCGCTAAAAGTTGTTTCAGGCGAATCCCATCGGTTGCAAATGCGGCGCCTGACAAAGCGGAATACACAACGGGGGAAAGCTGGCGCACTGCGTCGGCTACGCCGTCGCCGCTATCCCGGCGGTCAATTTCCGACATTATAAATTCCATATCGCTGCCTGCGATCGCTGTGCCTCTGTCCAGGGTGCCGGCAAAGGCCGCCAGTTTTGGGTCGGAAGAGCCGGCAACGGCTGCATAAGAGGCGCGGTTGACCGCGATAGACAGGCTTGTCCCGGTTGCCGAAAGAGAAAAATCAAAAAGCGGGTAATTATTGATGATAGCGCCAAAGGATCCCGTAACGGCTGTCCCCTGGGCAATGAGGTAAGCAGCCCCTGACTGGAGCAGCCCTGTGCCGCTTAATTCAGGCGATATGGCTGCATTGCTTTGGATGGTTATATTGGAGGCATTCAACGACGATGCATTGTTGCTTTGCCTGTTGATCACGGTGCGGTACGTAGAGCCGTTTTTAAAAAGGATGTTGTCTGCTCCCGTTCCAAGGTCAACTGAGCCGCGGACCATACCCCCGTTCTCGACTGTAAGCGAATCGTTGGCCGCGCCTGTTTTCATGGCATACTGGCTGCCATAGAGATAGCCATAATTGGTTACGGCGACCCCGCCTGAGGCTGCGGCGCGGTTGCCTATGGCGATAGTGTCGCCCGAGATGACGCCGGAGGCGTTGTTGACAAGCGTTCCTCCGTCGTAGAAGTAGATGCTTGTTCCGGCGGGGCCGTCGCCGTAATACTTTTGACCTGTCGGCCCGATGATGCTGCCGCTGTTGGTAACGGCATATCCGGCGGACGATATATAGATGCCCTCCCCGCCGGAGACAACGCCGTTTTGCCCGATAATGACCGTATTGCCGCCCGGCTGGAATTTAGTTCCTGCCCATACGGTGTCGCAGTTCCCTGTAACATGAAAATTGCCGGCGCCGTCGCCGTCAGTTCCGGTCTTATAGATATAGGATTGTATGGAATAGACGGCAAAGGTTTCCAGGGGGCTGGTAACGCCGGCCTTGCTCCCCAGGATCACAAATTCGCTCAATCCGGCAATCGATGACAGCGTGTCTTGACTACCTCCCCAGTTATAGGTATAGCCAAGCTGCGTCCAGGGATATTGATTGTTTGGGTCAGGGTCGTTATAGCTCGATGCAATATTGCCTATGTACCATGTTTTGAATTTATCATAGTCGTTGTCGGCCATATATGCAGGCTTTGCGGCGAAATCCTGGGTCGGGAGGGCCGTAGGCTGCGCAGCCCTGCTCGGATCGCGGGTGGGGCGAAATACCTTGTCAGGGTCTATCCACAGCTCCACCACGGCGTTGTATTGCTTTGAGGTCGGCAAGCCTAACAGCTGAGCTGTCTTTCGGGCTATATCGCCTGCATTGACCCCGTTCCCCGGATTGCGGTACCACTCGGGCAATTCGTTGCCTGTTGTCACCCACAAAGCGCCGGGATAGAGATCCTGAAATTTTTTTGTCGAGAGGTTGTAATACTGCGGATCCGTGAATGCCCTTACCATGACCTTTGAATCGGAGGATCGCCATGTGTTGCCGTCTCCGGGGGCAGTTATTGTTTTTAGCCCCGGAAGCACCCAGCCCGTTGGATCTGCAGCGTGGGCCTGTGCGTTGAGATTGGCCTTCAAATATTCAGGCGGCTCGGCAGCCGCAGCCCATAAGGGCATGCTCAAACAAAGGGCAATAAAGATGAAAGGAATGTACAGTATGCGCTGCATTATCCGGCTATGGCCTGAATAAGATGCTTTTGCTGTTCTTTTGGTTATTTTTTTCCATGTGTATGTCTTATCGGCAAGGAAGGAAAAGGGATAAGCGGTTCAGGCAAC
>JAKQBZ010000251.1 GCA_029559435.1 Deltaproteobacteria bacterium
GCTTCCGTAAGACCTCCCCAGCGCGGCCGGCATTCCTATGGCGCCGAGGAATTTCGATACGCCGGCAGCGAAGATGCCGCCGGGCCCTTTTGCGATCGCTGCTCCGTATTCAGCCGAAGAGGCGTAGATGGTCCCTGCTATGATCAAAGCGAAGAGCGCGAGCATCATCTCGATGAACATCACTCCGCCGCCCACGGGGCGGGTATCAAGCTCGTTCTCAAGCTGCCTGGCCGTTCCCGAGCTTGATACTATGCTGTGCCAGCCCGAGATGGCGCCGCAGGCGATAGTAACGAACATGATGGGCCAGATAGGGCCGATCCTGATCGAGAATCCCGTGTAGGCGGGAAGGGTGAAGTCAGGATGGAGGATGAAGATGCCGATTATCCCAAAGAAGAGACCGAGGAATACGATATACGATGCAACGTAGTTGATGGGGAGCGCAAAGCGCCAGATGGGCAGGACTGCCGCAAAATAACAGAAGACGAACGCTGCGATCGCCCATAGCCACCTGCTGTTTGCAAGGTCTGCCCCGATGATGCTGTCAGAAGGTGCAACGGAGCCGAACCATATCCCTGCCATGGCGATTATAACGGTGATGACGGTGGTGAGGATGATGTCCTTCCTCCAGCGGTATATCATCTGGCCTGCAAGGATGCCGCCGATGGTGAGAAACAGCCACGCCATAGGGGCGGCCTTTAACGCAACAGTGGTGCTCACCACAACATTTCCGAATGCCCCGGCGATAAGGAGAAGGTAAAAATAGATAAAGGCAAGGAGTATGACCCTTGCCCTCGGAGATATAAGCTTATGGCTCAGGCCGCCGAATGAGGCGCCGTCGTTCCTCATCGCCACCATCGCGCTTGAATAGTCCTGGACCCAGCCGATGAAGAAGGTGCCGGCGAGTATCCATATCAAGGCAGGAAGCCATCCCCACTGGATCGCGATGATGGGGCCTATGATAGGGGCAGCCCCGGCAATGGATTTAAACTGGTAGCCGAAGAGGATGTTCTTGCTTGTGGGCATGAACTCTACGCCGTCCATATACATCTTTGCAGGCGTAGCCCTTTTAGGATCAGACTTAATGATCTTGGAATCGATGTGTTTTGCGTAAAAACGATAACCAATGAAAGCAACAACGAGACCCAAAATAAGAACCACCACAGAATTCATATTTTCCCCCTTGTTAACTTTATTTTATGATCTGTAACGTTATTGCATAGTTGTCAAATAACGTCAAGAAAATTTCATAAGGGCTGCAAGAGTTGTTGATATTCCTTGTGATATCCCAAACATCTTGATAATTTGAGGAGTTGTGTTTATAATAATGCAGTTTACGGGAAAAAGGAGCACTGTCCCGTGCATATTCCGGAGGAATGATGAAGGTCCAGGTTGAGAACATCGACAGCGTGAAGAAAAAGGTAGAGGTTGTCCTTCCCGAAGAAAAGATAAACTCGATAAGGGAATCGATCTACAGCGAGCTGCAAAAGCAGGCAAAGATAAAAGGCTTCAGGCCCGGAAAGGTGCCAAGGCCGATGATAATGAGCTATTACAAGGATTATATTGACGACGAGCTGAAGAAAAGAATGGTCCAGGAGACGATGTACGAGGCCCTTGACGAGGCAAAGGTCAACCCCGTTGTGCAGCCTGTAGTGGATTTCATCAACGAAGCAGACAGGCAGGGCTATGTCCTCGAGTGCGAGGTGATCCCCGACATCGAGCTGCCGGCGTACAAAGGCATCGAGGTCGAGCCGATCGAGGTGAGCGACGAAGAAGTGGCGAAGCGGCTCGACGGGCTGCAGCACATGCATGCGGAGATAGTCGCAATAGAGGGTGGCAGGGGGGCGCAGAACGGCGACCTTGTTATTATAAAGTATCAGGGCTATGAGGACGGGAAGCCTGTCAAGGGCATCGAGACCGAGGCGTATCCGGTGGAACTGGGCAGCTCTACGCTGATGCCCGAATTCGAAAACGCGCTCATCGGGATGAAAGAGAGCGAAGAGAAAGAGATACCAATATCCTTTCCCGACGATTACCCCGATAAGGACATAGCGAAGAAGACGCTCCAGTTCAAGGTAACGATGAAAGACATCAAGGAGAAGCGGCTCCCTGAGGTAAACGACGAGTTTGCCAAAGACCTCAATTTCGACAATATAGAGGCGATGCACAAAGGCCTGAGGGATGAGATAGCGAAGGAAAAAGAGAACGTGAGAAGCAAAGAGGTGGCGCAGAAGGTCATGGACGCGCTGATCGGCGCCGTTGACATACCGGTCCCAAAAATACTGCTCGAGAAGCGTATCGAGATGATGATGGAAGAGGCAAAATCAAGGTTCAAGGCCGACAGGTTGACCGAAGAAGAGGCGAGGGCGATCGAGGAACGGTTCAGGAAGGATTTTGAAAAGAGCGCGGAGACGCGGATCAAGTCCGAGATCCTGATCGCAAAGATCTCGGAAAAAGAGGGCATCAGTGCCGACGAGAACGACGTTCAGGAGCGGATAAAGAAGATCGCCGAGGATGCCAAGAGGCCATTGAACGACGTCAGGAATTTTTACGAGCAGTATAACCTGCTGAACAATCTGCGAAGCAGCATCATAGAGGAAAGGACCATCAGCTTTCTCCGTGATAACGCGCTGATTAAGGAGAGATCATGAACCTTGTGCCGATAGTCATTGAAAAGGACGGAAGAGGGGAGCGGGCATACGATATCTATTCCCGGCTTCTCAAGGAAAGGATAGTCTTCCTCGGTACCAGCATTGATGACAACGTGGCGAACATTATCATAGCCCAGCTCCTGTTCCTTGAATCTGAAGACCCCGCGAAGGACATCTTCCTTTATATCAACAGCCCCGGCGGATATCTGACGAGCGGCCTTGCGATCTACGATACGATGCAGTATGTAAAGCCTTCGATCGTCACCATGTGCCTTGGCCAGGCGGCGAGCATGGGGGCAGTCCTGCTCGCAGGCGGGGAAAAGGGCAAAAGGTACGCCCTGCCGCATTCGAGGATACTGATACACCAGCCGCTCGGAGGAGCCCAGGGGCAGGCAAGCGATATCGACATACAGGCAAAGGAGATCCTGAGGATGCGCGCCGAGATAAACAAGATCTTTACGAAGCACACCGGCCAGTCAGTGGAAAAGATTGCCGCAGATACGGAAAGGGATTTTTTTATGAGCCCTGAACAGGCGATCGAGTACGGCATCATAGATCAAATAGTAGAAAAGAGGATATAGCATGATTAAAAGAAACAACGGAAGGGCGATAAAGTTAAACTGTTCCTTTTGCGGAAAGAGCCAGGATGAAGTGAAGAAGCTCATAGCGGGCCCCATGGTCTATATCTGCGACGAGTGCATAGAGCTCTGCAATGAGATCATACAGGAGGAGGCCAAGAAGGAGCGCTTCGACTATATCAAGACGTCCATACCGAAGCCGCACGAGATCAGGAGGCTCCTTGACGAGTATGTTATCGGCCAGGACCATGCGAAAAAGGTCCTTTCCGTGGCTGTATACAACCATTACAAAAGGATAGAGGCAAAGGCCCATTTTGACGACGTGGAGATACAGAAGAGCAATATCCTTCTCATCGGCCCTACGGGCTCGGGCAAGACCTTGCTTGCCCAGACGCTCGCGAAGATACTCCACGTGCCTTTTACCATTGCCGACGCGACGACGTTGACGGAAGCAGGGTATGTCGGCGAAGACGTGGAGAATATAATCCTCTACCTCCTCCAGTCTGCCGATTACAACGTCGAAAGGACGGAGCGCGGCATTGTGTACATCGACGAGATAGATAAGATATCGAGGAAGACCGACAGCCCGTCGATCACCAGGGACGTTTCAGGAGAAGGGGTACAGCAGGCGCTTTTGAAGATAATTGAGGGAACCGTAGCGAACGTTCCTCCGAAAGGCGGCAGAAAGCACCCCCAGCA
>JAKQBZ010000272.1 GCA_029559435.1 Deltaproteobacteria bacterium
TCTTCCGCGTTTCCGGATCGGGCCGGAAACGCTCGCTATCGACCCCGCATATCGACCCGTTGCCGATCACTGAGGCCTTTTCGCCCCACACGACCCCCTCACTTATGATGAAATCCAGCTGTGACCTGCTGTCCGCGAGGACATGAGTGGCGCAGCGGGCGATCAGTTTGTCCATACTTTTCAAGAACCATCTCTTCGCTCCCTTTGCCGTAGCCCAGACCTGGCCGGTAAAGGTATGTACCCTTACCGGTACTCCGGCAAGATAAGCGGCAAACATGGAAAGCAGCCCCGCCTTTGGCGTGATCGAATGGACCGCGTCAAAGCCCTCCCTTCTGAAGAACCGGTAAAGCCTGAGCAGCGCCAATACGTCCGAGGCCGGCGCCGGTCTTCGCAGTATCCTTACCGGAAAAACCTTCACGTCAAGGCCGTAAGGCTTCAGGAAGCCTGTGTTGTCCGTGTTCACCGCCACCGTTATGCTGTACTCATTGCTTAATCTTTTCAGGTGCCCGACCATAAAGACCCGGATGGAAAGCTCGATGGCAGCCACAAAACAGATCTTTTTATCTTTCATCGAAATATCCCTTGCTCCCTATGGAAACAACCTTGTTCCATACAAAAGGGGGCAAAAAGGTTATCATGTAAAGCGTCGCGAAACGTGGATCTACATCCACATAAGGCTTCAAGAACTTCCGTGCCTCTCCGGGCTTCTTCTGCGCCATCGCCGAACGCGCCCTGTAATAGCCGATCTTGCCGTAAAGGTAGCGGAGCGATTCCCTATGCCTTGCTTCGATCCCTTCCAGGACCCTTTTGTATTTTTCGATGATGCCTTCCATCTCGTCTGGCCACCCGTCGATGAACCGCGTGCTTGCCCTGCCGGGATGGATCCTGTAAACAGCCAGCGGCTCCTCTATGTAAGCCGCCTTAGCGCTGTACAGAAGCCTCATAAAGAGATCGTATTCTTCACAAAGCTTCAGCTTCGCGTCGAAGCGTTCTGCAAATCCAAGGACCGCATCTTTTCTGATCGCCGCGGTCAGCACGTTCACGGGATAGCGCCTCAGAAATTGATCGAATACCTCTCCGTCAGGTTGAGGGCCCTTGTACGCCACGCTTCTCCGCTCCCCTCTCTGTATGAAGTAGTTCGTATAGATAAAATCGATATCCTTCCT
Organism: Deltaproteobacteria bacterium; assembly: GCA_029559435.1. GTDB lineage: Bacteria > Desulfobacterota > Syntrophorhabdia > Syntrophorhabdales > Syntrophorhabdaceae > UBA5609. Next base: position 1,167 of record JAKQBZ010000272.1, read on the forward strand.
GCGCTCAAAGACCGCTACCTGCCTTTCAAGCTTTTCGGGCTGCCATATGTCATCGTGGTCTATGAATGCGATATATTCGCCTCCGGAGAGCTCAAGGGCCCGGTTACGTGAATAGCCGAGCCCTCTGTTTTCCTGGTAGTGGTATGATACCGGAAATCCGCGCGCCTTGAACCTATCAATTATTGCCTCCGTTGAGTCTGACGAGCCGTCATTGATAACAATGAGCTCCCAATCCCCGAAGGTCTGGTCCTCGATGCTCCTGAGGGTCTCTTCCAGGAATTTCTCCGAATTATAGCAGCAGAGGTTTATGCTTACTTTTGGCGGCATTGTAAACGAAATCCTAAATCCTAATATCTAAATCCTAAACAAATTCGAATATTCAAAATTCAAAACGCAAGGAGCATACAGTTGTCTGGAGCATTCAATGAGGAAGCTCGGTCGTATCAT
>JAKQBZ010000337.1 GCA_029559435.1 Deltaproteobacteria bacterium
CCGGGCAGTTTCTCAACGCCGCATATTCCGGCGAAAAGGACAAGGACGTCCTGAAGGCCATGCGGAAGGCCCTCTTCCGTCTCAAGTCGGCCGGCATCAAGGTCGAAGAACCGAAGGCAGCCGGCGAGCCGGCCCTCAGAAAGGTTGAAGATGCACGGGAACACATTGGCTTTATGTCGAATTACGACGATGCGGGCACCCGCGTTGTCCTCCTTATCCTCGGCATCAAAAAGAATAGCTTCATATTCCTCAACGCGATAGACAAATTTGCCGAAGGGCTTCTCGAGCTGGACACGATGCCCGTCGACAGGCGTGGCCTTGAAGAGATCGTCAATGAATACCGGCGCGGCACATCGCAGCAGATAGCCTTCGAGGAGGTCTCGCCGCGCTATGCAAGCTTCCTCATCGAGGAGGCGTCCATAGCCTCCGGCAGGTTCGTTGAAGAGATGAAGCAGATAAAATTCTTCAATGCCCGCTTGACGAAAGGCGTCCAGAAGGCGGGCGATATCTATGGCCTCGCTGTGCCTGAGAACACCAATATCGCTTCCCCTGAAGCGATATTCGCCCATGACCTTTTCGCGTCCTTCAAGGTCACCTGGGCAACGCTTGGCGATGACCGGAAGGAATATGCCGGGCTGGGGGGCTCAACGATAGTCCTTCCTCAGCATATGGTGGAAGAGAAAAAACGGGAATTTGTCAGGGCGCTTATTGCCAGGGACCCTCTGGCATCTTACGTCCCCCGCATGAAGAGGCTCATGGAAGATTATGCCTACCTCTTCCATGTCATGAACAATTTTTCGTGCTACAAAGGATTGACAGAATACCTTAAGGGCACAGGTTCCCCGCAGGAAACATTGTTCCGCTTCGTTGCGCGGTCCCTCGAAGAGACCGAGGAAAAACCCCAAGATGGCCTCATCGTAGATCCTTATGGCTCGGTTCGTCCTTAAAGATACCTTTTACAATAAGGCGAAGCAGGAAGGGTTCAGGGCGAGAAGCGCCTATAAGCTTCAGGAGATCCAGAACAGGTTCCATAGCGTCAGGAAGGGCGACAGGGTGCTTGACCTTGGATGTGCGCCTGGAAGCTGGCTGCAGCTTCTCTCCGGAATGGTCGGCGGCGAAGGGACGGTTGCCGGCATCGATATCCTGCCTACGCCCCCGCTTCCTGCAAAAAATATCACGACGATTGTGGCAGACATAAGAAAAACAGACAACAGGGATGTCCTTCCCGGGCAGGCCATTGATGGCTTCGACGTTGTTACCTGCGATATCGCCCCCAATCTTTCAGGGATCCGCGAGGTCGATGACGCGCGCATCGAAGAGCTTTTCGGGGCCGTTCTTCAAACCGTTGAGGCAGCGCTCAAGCCAGGCGGCCACTTTATCATAAAGTCCTTTTTCACCGGCGTGCAGAAAGGCATCTCGGAAAAACTGCGGAAGGGCTTCGCGAAGGTATCCGCGTATAAGCCTGCAGCGTCACGGAGCGTCAGCTCCGAGGTGTACTATATCTGCCAGGGAAAACGATGAAAGGCGGCTCATGGCTGATTGCTCAAAGCTCGTGGCTCGTGGCAAAGCCAAGCACGAAATCCTAAGCACCAAGCACTAAACAATATCAAAATCCAAATATCCAAAACAGATGCGCGCCTCTTAGCATGCCGAATGCATTACACTGAACGGTTTTCCCTACAATATCGATATACGAACTACGATATGCCGTTCGCTATTCACATTTCACTTTTCACTGCCTTCAGCAGCTCCTTGAGCCGCACGTAATCGATCTTTCCGGTGCCGAGCTTGGGTATGTCCTTCATATACCTGATCTCTCTCGGGCAGGCAAGGTCGGAAAAACCCTTCGCCTTTAGTATCTCTCTAACAGCCTTTTGTTCCGCATCCCTGCTGTTCGTAACGAGTATAAGCCT
>JAKQBZ010000307.1 GCA_029559435.1 Deltaproteobacteria bacterium
CACTCGACCGTACTCGTGCCTACCTTCTTTAAGGCGAGATAATTGATCGTAAATATCTTTGTCTCTATTTTCGGCTTCGAGGCATAAATGGTCCTGCCTTCGATCTTGTAAGTAAAACTCAACGGCTCAAGTATATATTCCAGCGCCTTTTCAAGGGTCACGTTCTTCAGGTCAACCGTCGTCATCCCCTTCACGTCCGGCTCTGTCACCACATTATAGTTTGTCTGCTTCGCGATTGCCCTGAGGATATCCTTTACGTCAGCCTCCCGCAGCGAGAAGGAGAAGTAGTCCTGGGGCCTGGCGCTTTCGGTTGCTTTTGACTTTTCCATCTGGAAGGATACCGGGCTCGGGATATCAACCGGCTTCGTCGCTGCCTTGGGCTCCTTGCGCTCCTCTTCTTTCACCTGGTTGACATACGCGCAGGATGCCAGGACAAACATTATTAGAACAAAAATAAGTCCCTTTTTCATTTCGGCCTCTCCGTACCTTTTGTTTTCGGCGTTTCTTCCTGGGTCACCATGTCCTCTATCTTTACCAGGTTAAGCACCCTCTTCAAACCGCCCCGGACGAGTATCACCTTGTCTTTTTGTATCTCCTGTACCGTTTCACCGCCCACTATATCACCTTTTTTTACAACCTCGTGGTCAATGATCGCAACCCTTTCGCTCCCTTTTTCCATGATGGCGACGAGCTTAAAGGTGATCTCCTGCGCCTGCGACTGTCCCGGCCTTTTTTCCTCTTTGGTTTTCGGCAGGAGGAAGGGGTCGCGCGTCCACGCGACGTCCAGCTTGTCGAGCTGCGCCTTGTCGAATTTCTGCGGCGCTGCAGCCTGCCCAGCGCCGGCCGGGATGCCCGGCACTGCTGCGCCGGTTTTCGCCGGCGCTGCCGCCGGCGCTGTCTGAGCGGGAGCCTGGGCTGCCGGCGCTGCCGGCACAGGCGTCGGCGCCTTCTTTTTACCGGTAAAAAAGTGTATGTACCCCGCAAGGAGTATTCCAATGATCCCTATGATAACAACCGGCTTACTTACCTTCAAATATCTTCCCCTTTAATGCCTTGAACTCGATCGTATATTTTCCTGCCAGCAGAGGGTACTGCTTCTCGTCGTAGGAGATTCGCGCCTTCTGAACGCCCTTGAAGGCGACCCTGTTTGCCAGGTCCTCAAAGAACTTTCCCGTCTCAAGGAACCCTCCCTTCATGTCAAACTCAAAGACGGGGTTGACGACATAAGACTTCTTTTCTGTATCTATCGTTGAATGGACGCTGACCGCGTTGTCTATCATGACCCCCCGGTTCCGGGCTGATCTCGATATCTCCCTGATAAAATCGGGCATCTTTTCTATCAGGGGCGCCTGCGCCTTGAACGCGTTGAGGGATTCTTTCCATCTCTCGTCGGATTTCGTCTGCCGGGACAGGGTTACGACCGATGCCTCCACTGCTTTTCTCTCCTGCTTGACGGAATCGAGGGACTTTTCCCTGTTCCTGATCTGGGAGGAAAACGGCAGGTATACGGCCAATGCCCAGATCATGATGAGGGCGATCGGTATTCCGCACCATACATATATCGGCTTAAAGTTCATATCTCGCACACCGTGATGTAATAGCAAATTCCATGACCTGTTTGCCTTTCAGCTTTTTCATCTCTTTTTTCGCAAGCTCAACATTCTTTAAAAAACCCGATCTTTTCAGGTTAAGCATAAGGTTAAACAATGTCAATTCAAGGCTGTCGGGCTCTCCCATGATGTAGCCCTTTAATAACAGCGGATAGTCCGGCGCCTTTGCCGCCGCCTGTGCCGGAGAACCCGTGGCGGCCGTTGGGACGGGAACGCCCTGCCCCACGGGGATCGGGGGCGGGAGTACCTGCGCAGGCGCCTGGGCTGCCGTTGCAGGGGTATCTTCGCCGAATTCGATCGAGCTGAGGTAAACGTCCCGCGGCATCTGCGCAGAAAGGAATTTCAGGAGCGTCACAAACGTGAGGTCCTTTTTCTGGATCTCGCTTTTGACCATCAGGATCTCGTTATCGCTGATGCCGGCCTGGACAGGTGCGGTAAGTTTTTTGACCCCTTCCTTCAGCTTATCGAGGTTGCCCTTTTCAAGGTTGAGCTTCAGGTTGGCGTTGCTCAGCATGCCCCACATCATGAAGGACAGCAGGAGAAGGATGACAACAACGCCGGCCGTCCCCATCATTATCAGATTTTTGTACGATCTCTCCTTGCCCTTTTGGAGCAACCGCTCGGGCAAAAGGTTGGGAAGCCCTGCCCTGTTCACTGCCAGCATATACGCCGGTATATACTCAGCTTCAATACCGGGCACGTCCCCAAAAGATGTTACCTCTTCAACGAGGGCCTCTTTCATCCTCTCGAGGAACTTCGGAATCTTCGATCCCCGGCCCGCGATGAACACCTTCGAGACCAGTTTGTCGGGGTACCGCTGATTGTAGACGCTTAAGGTCCTGAGGATCTCTCCCTCAAGCCTCTCGAAGGGCAGGCGCAGCACTTCCGCGAGTTCCTCGTCAAAACCTCTTTCGCGCTTATATTGCTCTGCCTGGTCATAGGAAAGCCCCGGCCCACTCATCAACGCGTCGGAAAAGCTCTCCGAGGCCGTGAGGATCTCCCGCGCAAACATGAGCCTCTTCGCGTTCGCGATGTAGAGGCCCGTCCGCCGCCCGCCGACGTCGACTATTGCCGACGATGCGTCGCCGGTCTCGCCTATGGCATTGACGTACGCAAATGCGATATCGGTAATGATGCCGACGTCGTTGAAGCCGGCGTGCTCAAAGACGGAGAGGAGGCCGTTGATATAATGCTTTGGCGCCCCCACAAAGAGGACCTCGTCTTTATTGACACCTTTCTCGTCAATCGCGCCAAGCATCATGTGCTCGTAGATCATATCGTCAAGGGGCGTGGTCAGTATCTTGGTGGTAGACCAGTTGAGGACGTCTTTTTGTTCCTTTTTCGGAAGGATCGGGATGGTGAAGGTTTTCTTGGTGATCTCCTGGGAGCTGATGCCCATGACAACTTCTACATCGTCCCCCTCTTTAACCTTGATGTCGCCGAGTATCATCTCGAGGTCATCGAAGCTGCCCTTATAGGAATACACCCCTGACGAAACTGCGGACCCGTCCCTTACCTTTACATACTTTACGCTGACAGTCCCTATGTCTATGCCGAGTATATCCACATTGCCTGCCTAAAAGTATTGATTATAACACAACGGTCTATCAAAGTGCGAATTTCCAAGCACCACATCCTAAACCGCTTCAAAAATTGAATACTCTGTCCCCTCCTGCCTGCTTTTCTTAACTGTTTTCTCATTACATTATCAATGTTTGCATAGTTTCCTGAGATATGTCAACAAGAAAATGCTGTATCATACCAATTTTTCTAATGAAATTTGTTTTCGTTTCAAGGCAACTTTGGGGTCAGCCCTTGACATTTGACAAATCCAGCCTACAAACAATATCAGGGGCGCGCAAAAGACATCATCTCATCAGATCCTCAACATCCATATACAGGAATTCGATAAGCGGGATACGCGCAGGTGTTGTCTTATCTATCTGACGGGCACGGTAACCACCGGGATAAATCTACAGGGTTCAGGTATCCGACCTCGTTAATATATTATTGAAAATCGGTCTTTTACATGTAATAGTCTGCGCTCTTTACAATTTACTCAGTATATTGAGCAAATTTACTCAATGCCCTGAGCAATTGTCAAAAGAAAGGGGGGCCGTCGTGGAATTCACCACTTACGGTGTCCGAAGAATATCGTTCGTCCCTATTCTTCTCAAGCGATACGTTTCATTGATTATCTGAAAAGTAAAACGATAGTTCTTCGTGACTCTCCCTTCCCATATATCCGGGTTTCCCTTAATCTTTTTTATCCCCAAAGAAGGGTGCTGAGGGTTTGAAAGAAGCAATACGAACTGTCTGTCGGTCTTATCCTTTATTGATGCCGAAAGTAA
>JAKQBZ010000323.1 GCA_029559435.1 Deltaproteobacteria bacterium
GCGAGCGCCTTTCGCTGCCCGACCTTTTCAAAGTGATGGATATTGAAGTCGAGGTCTTTTGTTATCCATATCCCGTAAAGGATCTCGCCTTCCTGGAGGGCAGCTTTGCCAGGGCCAAGGATGAAGCTCTTAAGGGGCATAAGCCGCCCGCTGTCGCATGAGCGGGTTTCAACGGAAGCGCCCAGTGCATACAATGGCGTGAGCGTGTCGCCGGCAGGCGATGCGGTGCAGATATTCCCGCCGATGGTCCCCATATTCCTGACCTGGGGGGAGCCGAGAAGGCGCAGCGCCTTGGTGAGAACGGGAAAGTGCCGCCGGATAACAGGGTCCCTCATGATCTCGGAATGGGTTGTGCAGGCCCTGATGCAGACCAGCCCGTCCTCTTCATGGATGCCTTTCAGTTCCTCGATCCTGTCGAGACAGACCAGGGTACCAGGGGAGCTGGAAGGCAAGTGAGCTTGGGGGCGGAGCTTCACAAGAAGATCGGTCCCGCCGGCATACAAACGCGCCCCCGGTTCTGAACGGATGATCTCCCAAAGACCTTCGATTGTGTGGGGCAGCAGTACCTCACGCGCCATCTGTTCCCTCTCCAATTATTTTTCTCGCCCGCCTCATCTGCTTTTATCCTTTGCGGCGGCCTCTATCGCGTCGACGATCTTTTGATAGCCTGTGCAGCGGCAGAGATTGCCGCTTATGCCTTCACGGATCTCATCCCGTGAAGGATCCGGATTGCGGGAGAGCATGTCAACGGCTGTCATCACCATGCCGGGCGTGCAAAAGCCGCACTGCACGGCGCCGCTCTCAACAAAGGCCTCTTGCACGGGGTGCAGCCTTTTCCCTTTTGACAGCCCTTCGATGGTTGTGATCCTTTTTCCTTCAAGCTGCGCGGCGAGCATGAGGCAGGACAGCCTGCTTTCGCCGTCAACAAGGATCGTGCAGGCGCCGCACTCGCCCGAGCCGCAGCCTTCCTTGGTGCCGGTGAGATGAAGGTGTTCCCTGAGAAGGTCAACGACCCTCATATCAGGCTGAACATCTGCCGTTCTCTTCTTTCCGTTCAGAACAAAAGATATCTTCAACGCGGTCTCTCCTGGTCGTTTTGTTCCCATAATGCCCGGAAAATGTTCTCTGCCGTGATCGGGTTTCGGCCTATCCTGATGCCGCAGGCATCGGCAACGGCATTGGCGATCGCAGGGACAGGGCCGCTGATCGAGATCTCGCCGATGCCTTTCATGCCGAAGGGCCCGGTCTCCTCAGCATTATCCGCCGCGACGGACAGCATATCAGGCACGTCCATCGCCGTGGGGATGATGTAGGTGGCGAGGCTGTTCGTATCCGCATGCCCGTTTGCAGCCTTGTAGTCTTCGCTGAGGGCAAACCCGATGCCCTGTGCGATCCCCCCCTGTATCTGCTGTTCATATGCCTGCGGATTGATGACATTGCCCGCATCGGTAACGGCAAGGTACCCTGTTACCTCTATGCAGCCTGTCAGCGTGTCGATCTCTACATATGCGAGGTGCGCACCGTATGAAAAGATGATGTGGGGGCCGAGGTATATCCGGTCCAGCATCTCCGTCGCGGCGGGCGACCTGAAATATGCAGTGTAAAACCTTTCTGACTCATCGAATAGCCCTGCCACTTCCTTGAGAGAGACCTTCTTTTTGTCCTTTCTGTGCCTGATGCCTCCGGGGACGAGCATGAGCTCCTCAGCCTGCGCCGTGCTGAAAAGGCGCAATGCCTTGTCAAGGATCTTTTTTTTAAGATCTTCCACGGAGATGACAAGGGCATTCCCGTATACGTATGTCGTGCGGCTGGCAGAGGATGAGCCTGATGGCAATGTCCGTTCCGTGTCGGGTTGGATGAGCTCAAAGGCGCTTGCTTCCTGGCCCAGCAAGGCGCCTGCGATGTGAGCGTACGTGCTCGCATTGCCCTGTCCCATGTCTACTATTCCGGCATAGATGCGAAATCTTCCCTCGCCGGTAAACTCGATCTTCGCGTTCGCAAAGTCAGGCACTACAGCCGGATAGCCCATGGCGTGCGCCATGCACGCGATCCCGACCCCCCTCTTTTTGAATTGACCCGCCTTCATTTTCCAGCCTTCTCTTTCCCGCCACAACGGGTGATCCGAGAGGGCGGCAAGGCATTTTTTTATCCCTGTTGAATGCGTGAGCGTGACGCCGATGCAGTTTTTATCCCCCCTTTCCACCGCGTTGACGCGACGGATCGCCAGCGGGTCAACGGAGAGTTTCTGCGCTGCCATATCGACGATCCGCTCCATGGCAGCCGTTACCTGGGTTACGCCGAATCCCCGGAAAGGCCCGCCGACCGCGTTGTTCGTGTATACGCACGACCCCTTGATGCTCACGTTCGGGATACGATAAGCGGAGCCTGCATGTTCCAGCCCGAGGGTCATAACGGTCTCTCCAAGCCCCGCGTAAGCGCCGGTATCGAAGTATGCCCTGCACTCAAGGGCATGGAAGGTGCCGTCGCGCTTTACCCCGAGCCTGTAGCGCATCCTTGCGGAAAGGCGCTTTACGCTCGCGAGGAAACTCTCCTCTCTGCCCCACCACATCTTTACGGGCACTCCACCGGTATGAAGCGCGGAGAGGCCGAGGAGGCATTGAATGGTTATCCCGTCTTTGCCGCCGAATGCCCCGCCGAGATAAGGAACGATGACGCGGATCTTTTCCACGTCGATGCCGAGGGCGGGCGCCATCTCGTTCCGGTCGCGGAAAGGGGTCTGCGTCGCGGTGACGACAACGAGCTGCCCGCTATCGTCCAGGTATGCCCACCCGGCCTCTGTCTCGAGATAGGCATGTTCCTGGAAGGGCGTTTCGAAGACCCCTTCAACGATCACATCGCATTCATCAAAGGCGGATGCTCCTTTGCCCGTCTCCACAGAAACGAGGCGGAGGAGGTTTCCCCCGGGGCTGTCTTCGTGGACCAGGGGGGCGTCTTTTCTTAACGCCTCTTCCACATCGAAGACGCCGGGCAGCGGCTCATGATCGAAGGTTATAAGCGCCAGGGCCGCTTGCAGGGTCTCTTTGTTTTCGGCGATCACGAGGGCGAGAGGGTCGCCGGCATAACATATCTTTTTGTCGGCCAGCACAGGCTGGTCTCCCCTGATTATCCCGACCCTGTTCGAACCGGGAACATCTTCCGAGGTCAGTACGGCAACGACCCCCTTGAGCTTTTTTGCGTCCTCTGTGTGCACCTTTATCAGCTTCCCGTGCGGGATGCCGGCCCTTTTCACGCCTGCCCAAAAGAAATGATCGCCATAATAATCCGCGGCATATCTTTCCTGCCCCGTTACTTTCGTTCGGGCGTCGCAGCGGGGCGTTGCCTCACCGATCCTGAACGGTATTTGCTTTTCTCTCTTCATGGCCTGTTACCCGGAAAGGACCTTTTTCAATGCCTCAACGAACGCCTCCATCGCACCATGTTTGCCGATGCTGACGCGTATCCAGTTGGGGAACCTGAAGCCTGTCATGCTCCGTATCATAACTCCTTCTCTCATGAGTTTCCGGTAGGCGAGGGTGTCGCTCATGGGCAGCCTGATCATAATGAAACACCCCTCGCCGATCTGCGTCTCAAGGCCCAGCCCATCGAGCTCTTTCTTGAGGTATCTTTTTTCGGTGTTTACGACCTCGCGGGTGCGGCATATGTGGTCGATGTCGTCGATCGCTGCCAGGGCGGCATCCTGGGCTACGGTATTTACGGAATAGACGACGCAGGTGCGCCGTATCACGTCTACCACGCCCATGCTCCCCGTGAGATAGCCGATGCGAAGGCCTGCAAGCCCGTACATCTTTGAGAATGTCCGGAAAACAACGAGATTGGGATATTCGCCGATAAGCTTCATGCCGTCGGGGTAATCATTTTTTTCAACGAATTCGCAATAGGCCTCATCGATGACGACGATCTGCCTGCCCGCGACGGCGTCGAGAAAGCCGCGAAGCTTTTCTTCGCTCCAGTACGTCCCGGTGGGATTATTCGGGTTGCAGACAAAGAGTATCTTTGTCCGCTCGTCGATTGCGTCAAGCATGCCCTTATCGTCAAACCCGAAGTCCTTGAGCGGTATGAGCTTGGCGGCGAAGCCTGAAAATGTCGCTACCCACTCGTAGACGGCGAATGTCTTGTCGGCCGTGATGATATTGTCGCCTTCCTGGCAGAATGCCTTGATGACAAAGGCTATCACCTCGTTCGCGCCGTTTCCGAAGAGAAACTGGTCGGGGTCCATGCCGTATAGTTCGGCGAGCCTGCAGCGCATATAGTAGGAATCCCCGCTCGGATAGAGGCCTGCCCTGGGAGGCGGGAAGAGGCGCATGATCTCCTGCGCACCGGGGGGCGGCCCCAGCGGATTCTCGTTGTTGTTGAGGCGGTAGAGGCGGTCGCACCCATAGAGCTTCATCAGCTCAGGGTCGGGCTTGCTCGGGATGTAGGCCTCGAATGTCTTGACATAATCCGGCACAAGGCTGTCGAGAGGGACGACGAACATTGCCTATAGCCCTTTCCTTTGCTGGAACAGCACTACATCGCCCTCCCCGGCATAGGGCAGGACGAGCCTTGGGATGAACTCCCTGCCAAGCAGCAACGGTATGAGGTTGGCCTGCCACGCATATGCAAGGTCGATCTCAAAGAAGATGTTCGGTATTCCTTCGCCGCTCAGGGTGCTGATGTGGCGATCGAGGTTGTCGGCGAAGTCAACCCCATCCCATATGGCGTTAAGGATTACGGTATTCTGCGCCTTGACGAACCTCGCGGCAAACACCGAATGTTCGGGCCGGGCCTCGCCGGCGCTCTCCGTGGGCTTCATATGACGGGCAAAATATAGCCGCCGGTATTCTTTTTTAAGGAATTCTTCAATCTCCGGGTGGAACCAGACCGTGCTCCCGGGGTCTTCTTTAAGCTGCCGGCAGTAGACCGTGATAGCGGCGGGAGGCGAACCCTTCTTAAAGATGTCGATGGTGCCCAGCGGTTCAAAATAGCCCGCAGGTAATTCCGGTGTAGCGTACATGACAATGAGAAACAATGTGTCGGTCTTTGCCAGGCCCTCTACGACGGCATCGATGAGCCTTTCCGCAGCCGATGATCGGGGGGGTTGATCGAAGAGATAAGGGCCGAAGACCTCGACCATCTTGCCGCTTGATCGAAACCACGCCACTCCCCCTCCCGTCAGCCCTTCCTTGCTGATCGCTACCGCCGCGCCGTATTCGCCGCTTGCGACCATGTCCACGAGCTTGCCGGGAAAATGAAAGTCCCTGGGATAGAGGTGGTCCGGGTAGCTGTGCACGATCTGCCCGGCAAACAGTTTCAGCGTTCCCGGGTCAGGGGATGTGATGGTAAAATCTTTCAGGGGTTTTAATTCGGGCATTGTGATCTCCGGCATTTGGGGGTATGACTTTTCTTTTATCAGCACAAGGCTTACGCCCTCGGGGCTGTGAGAGATCTGAAATCTCTCCACGGACCTTGATGCGATGATGAGCCCCATCTCATCAAGCCCCTTCTCATCTTCAGGCGAGGCCTGGGCTGTGAGGTTGAATGCCCCGGGGTCAAAATCAGCGGCGCGGAAAAGAAATTGTACCCCGACGTAATAAAGGCCGTTCGTCGCTTTCATTACCAGGGACTTAGTTTCTTTGCATATGCTGCAGATATAGGTGAATGTTTCTTCGCAGGCAAGGGTGAGCTTCAGGGCGTCTGTCTTTTCGAGCCCGAACGCCTTTGCCGATGCCTCCGTGAATGACATGGCGAGGGGGAGGAACTGCCTGTCAGAAGAGATCGTCAGGGAAACTTCGTTGGTATGATCTTTCATGGTGGCCTCCTGGTCGCTGAATATCATATAACACAGGGGTGAGGTTGAAAACAAACTTTGTTTTTTACATAATAGAAGGTAAATATTTTCTTAATTTACTTTTGGGTATATAATAAGGACGCATGAATAAAGACCACTATATGATGCTTGCCGTGAAGGTAAGCCTGTTCTCGAATATAGCCCTCTGCATCATAAAAGTGGTCGCTCTCGTCATAGTTGATTCTCTGGCGATAGCGGCTGACCTGGGAATATCCTGCGTCGCCCTTGCCGTTTCGGTCATCCTCTATTACGCGATCAAGATCTCGAACAGGCCGGCGGACTTTCTTCATAACTACGGCTATGGAAAGATCGAGAATGTGTCCGAGGTGATCGAAGGGGTCGTTCTCGTCGGCCTCGCCCTCGCCATGTCCTTTCAGGCGATCATGCACATCATCAGGGTGGAGGAAGTGAAGGAGCCGTGGATAGGTTTCATCTGCAGCCTCGTCGGCGTGGCCATCAATTTCTGGGGGTCATATTACATACTGAAGCTGTCGCAGGAAAGCGCTTCCCCTGCGTTAAAGGCGGAAGGGCTGCACTTTAAGCTTGAAGGGTATATCTCGACGGCGATCACCCTGTCGTTCCTCCTTATAATAATTGCTACCCGTGCAGGTTTTGACAGGATGGTAAATTACATCGACCCCGGCGCCACGCTTTTTGTGAGCGGCGTTATCGCAGTTCCTTCAGCCCGCCTTCTTAAAGAGGCCTTTATGAAGCTTCTCGATGCCTCTATGGAGGAGTCCGGGCAGATGGATGTCGTAAAGGTCCTTGCAAGGCACATGGACAAATACTGCAATTTTAAAGACCTGAAGACCAGGACGGCGGGGAGAAAGCGCTTTATAGACCTCCATATCATTATGCCCGAACACATCCCGCTGAAAAAAGGCCATTCGGTGATCTCGGATATTAAAAAAGATATCGATTTGCTTATCGCCGAAAGCGAAGTGACGATAAGGATGGAGCCCTGCGGGAAGGATTGCAGCTTTGTCCGTGAGAACAAGAAATGCCCCTATATAGAATAGCCTCCCGGCATTTTTCTCTTTAACATCATGCAATGATCCACAACCCCTTTTCTCAATACATGAACATAATTCATATTTTATGACCCAATAGGCATTCAACCCTGCTTACGCCAGTTGTTTGTACAGTAACATGAACTATATTCAATATAATAATTATCTTAAAATAAAGAAAAAAATACTTGACATCTAATGTTTAAAATAATAAAAATGAATCATATTCAATATTGATACCAACCAAAGAAGATATTGATATATTTTGGACAGGAGGTTTAGATGGCATACAACATAACGACGTGGGGCGAAGTGAAGAATTACCAGAACAACTGCTACAG
>JAKQBZ010000325.1 GCA_029559435.1 Deltaproteobacteria bacterium
AAAGGTATCGCCGGAGACGAACCTTCTCGGCTTCCCGCACTCGCGGCTGCGTTGACGGTGCAGCGCAAGGTTTTTTTCTATCCAGGCCCGTCTCGAGCGGACGAATGCGGTGACATCCTTTTCAGGCGTCCTGTAAGGTACCTGGACGATCACCCGGCCGTCATCGTCGATCCTGAGGCTCAGCGTCCTCTTCCTCTTTTTGCTGCGTATGAGAGTGTAGGGAATATCAAACATATCAATAAGCAGCTATCAGCATATAGATCAGTTCTATGTTCTACGTTCAACGTTCTACGTTTTAAATACCAAAATCGCACTGAAATAGCCTCACGTTTTTAACGTTTGCCGTCAGTTTGCTTATCTTACTAACCTTGAACATAGAACCTTGAACATTGAACGATTATTTGTCATATCTCCGCCTCTTCTCCCATGAGAGGAACGCGGGTTTCGAAGGAAAACCGTTTCTGGACGATATGTTCGAACTGAAGGGATACCGATTCCTCGCCGTGGGTTATAAAGACCTTCGGCTTACCCGTGAGTGTTTCCAGCCACTCGAGAAGCTCCTTCTGGTCCGCGTGGGCAGAAAAGCCGCCGATGGTGTAAACCTTTGCCCTGATAACCATCTCCTCGCCGAAGATGCGGGCTGTCTTTGCGCCATCGACAATATACCTGCCGAGCGTCCCCTGCACCTGGAATCCGGTAAATATGATGCTGGAATCGGGCCTCCAGATATTGTGCTTGAAATGATGACGTATCCTGCCGCCCTCACACATGCCGCTGCCGGCAATGATGATCGCCCTGGATTTGATCTTGTTGATCTTCTGCGATTCCTCTACGGTTGTCGTGAAATTGATCCTCATTCCTTCGCTGCTTCGGATCTTGAAGGTATTGACCGCTTCCGCGTCGAAAAATTCCGGATGGGCCATGTAGATCTTCGTCGCCTTGTCCGCGAGGGGGCTGTCGACATAGACGTCAAGGCCTTCCAGCTTCCCTTCTTTAACGAGCCTGTTCAATATGTAGAGCACATCCTGGGTCCTCCCCACCGCAAAAGAAGGGATGAGGACGTTGCCGCCCCTCCTGAAGGTATCCTTGATCGCCTGCTCCAGCTCATAGATGCTGTCATCCATATTTTTATGCAGCCTGTTGCCGTACGTCGATTCGATGACAACATAATCGGCCTCTCCCACGTGCTGCGGGTCATTGATGATCGGGTTACCGTTCTTTCCGATATCCCCTGAGAACAGGGCCTTTTTTTCCTTGCCGGCCTGATTGCGGTACCATATCTCGAGGGCAGCCGAGCCGAGGATGTGCCCGGCATCGAGAAACCTGTACCTGGCAGTCCCGTTTTTCAGAGCCTCGACCTCCCCGTAGGGCTTTGAGTCGAAAAAGGGGATCGCCCTCTTTGCGCCCTCTGTATCGTAGAGCGGCTCGTATGTGATGTCCTTGCCCTCCCGGAAGGATTTCTTTGTGAGCCACTCAGCGTCCTTCTCCTGGATATGGGCCGAATCGTAGAGGAGGATCTCCGCAAGCTCGGCAGTCGCAGACGTGCAGAGGATGCGGCCCTTAAATCCCTCTGCCACGAGCTTCGGGATCAGCCCCGAATGGTCGAGGTGGGCGTGGGTAAGGAGGAGATAATCGATCCCGGCAGGATCAAAATGAAAAGGCTCCCTGTTGAAGTCGTCGGAACCCTTTCCCTGGTGCATGCCGCAGTCAACAAGGATCTGAATGCCGTCCGATATTAAATGATAGCACGACCCGGTCACCTTCCGCGCTGCGCCCAAGAACCTGATCTTCATGCATTGCTCCTTTCAATCCGGATTATTCCCCGCAGCAAGCTGCGTGGCGCGACCTTCCCCTCTCCCCTGGCGGGAGAGAGCACGCCCGATATCAGCACTTTCCCCTCTCCCCTCGCGGGAGAGGGTCAGGGTGAGGGGGTACATAATCATACCATTCCCATCCTCTGACACTCCACCGCTTACTGCGTGGCGCGACTTTCCCCTCTCCCCTGGAGGGAGAGGGTCAGGGTGAGGGGGTACATAATCATACCATTCCCATCCTCTGACACCCCGCAGCGTGCTTGCAGGGCAGTTCATTGCCGGCCTCGTTGATTATACATGTCCGCCGCCGGTTTCGCAAGGAATAAGAAGAGCAGCC
>JAKQBZ010000012.1 GCA_029559435.1 Deltaproteobacteria bacterium
GCGGGAACAGCTTTCCATACCCGAAGACAGCATCCTTTTCCTTTTTCTCGGCAGGCTTACCTTTGACAAAGGGCTGCTCGACCTTGCCGGCGCATTTGCAAAGGTATGCAGATCAGCGGGGAACACCCATCTCCTTGTTGCGGGGCCTGACGAAGAGGGAATAAAGGAAAAGATGCTGTCCCTGTGCAGCGAACATCCTGACAGGATCCATTTTTATGATTTTACCGATGCCCCTGAGAGGTTTATGGCCGCAGCGGATGTGTTCTGCATGCCAAGCTACCGGGAAGGGTTCGGCATCGTCGTCATTGAAGCGGGCGCCGCAGGCGTTTCTTCGATCGGGACCAGGATCTATGGAGTTGTAGACGCCATCGAGGATAACGTGACAGGGTATCTTTACGGGCCGGGAAACATTGAAGAGCTCGCGGAGAAGATGCTTAAAATGATAGATGAGCCTTCCCGGAGGGTCGAGATGGGTGGGCGCGCCCGCGAAAGGGCAATAGGACTGTTCTCGAAGGAGATTGTCGCAGATGCATTTCTAAGCTTCTACCGTTCGTTGCCTGGAAAAGGCGAAAGACAGGAGCGGCAGGATTGAAAAGGCTTTTTGATCTGATCATGTCGATCTTCCTTATTATCGTCCTGTCGCCTGTGATCATTCTTGCAGGGTTTTCGGTCCTCGTTCTAACGGGATGCCCCGTGCTGTTCAGGCAGATGCGCCCGGGCTACAAGGGAAGGCCCTTTACGATCTACAAGTTCAGGACCATGACAGATGATACGGGCAAAAAAGAAGGGCAATTGACCGATGAAGAGCGACTGACCGGCGTGGGCCGTTTCCTCAGGAAGTTCAGCCTCGACGAGCTCCCGCAGCTTTTTAATGTATTGAAGGGAGATCTGAGCTTTGTTGGGCCGCGGCCGCTTCTCATGGAATATATCCCCCTCTATACGCCGGAGCAGGCAAGGCGGCACGATGTGAGGCCGGGCATCACCGGATTGGCTCAGGTTAAGGGGAGAAATGCTATTACCTGGGAGGAGCGGTTCGACCTTGATATATGGTACGTTGACCACTGGAACTTCCTGCTCGATATGAAGATACTTGCCGAAACCGTGTCAACAGTCATCAGCCGGGAAGGCATAAGCGCAGAAGGCTGTGCAACGATGCCGAAGTTTACCGGTTCCAAACCGGACAGGGAAAAGGTATAATCGTCCATGGATCGTTATTGGAGGGATAGGGGACTTTGAAATACCAAATGGCTGAGATCGAAAAGAGGATCTGGCTGCTGCCCGTCCTTGTTTTTGCAGGGGCCTTTGCGGTAAGGTTCTACCTGGCCTTTTTCTCGAACATCATCACTCCGGACGGGCTCATGTACATCAGGACCGCTAAGCTCATCGAGACCGGCGAATCGGCAAAGCTTACTGAGTTTACCTTCGTTCATCTTTACCCTTACCTTGTTTTGCTCGCCCATAAAATATTCCCTGACTGGGAGACGGCGGGACGCATGGTCTCCGTAATGATGGGGTCGCTTGCAGCCGTCCCGCTTTTTCTTCTGGTGAAAGGCATGTTCGGCGCCCGCATCGCGTCCATAACGGCGCTTTTTTATATCATCAACCCGAGGCTCGCCGACTATTCGGCCGACGTGCTCAGGGAGCCCACCTTCTGGTTCTTTTCAATGACCGCGTTGTGGCTTGCCTGGGAAGGGATGTCCCGCAGAAACCTGATATGGATGATCCTTTCGAATGTGTCAACAGCCCTGGCGGCCTTTGCCCGCATCGAAGGTGTTGCGATCTTTGTTGTGGTCCTTTTTTGGATAGCCTGGTATTTCCTGAAGACAAAGCCGGACGCTAAAAAACTGTTCCTTTATCTTTGCGTATATATCTTTACCCTCCCGGTTCTGCTTTTACCCTTTATCTTTATTTTCAGCGAGGTCTTTGCCAAGTGGGATTTCGCCTTTACTTTAACGAAGATATGGCTTCTTGTAACGAGCAAAAGCGGCGAGGCGCTTGATCTTCCGCCTGATACGATCCAGGCGGTGAGGCCTGAGCTGGTCACGTTCCTGGAGCTTGCAAAAAGCCAAAAATATGTTATCTTTATCTCCGACATCCTCCTTAAGCTTGTAAAATCTTTGAATGTGGCCTTCTTCTTTCTCGCGCTCATCGGCATCTTCGGCAGAAAGAATGTGGCCTACAATAAGAACGAGATACCGGTTGCGATCTGGTTCGGCATCTTTTTTCTGTCCGCTTTTCTCTATATAACAAAGGTCTATTACTTCAGCACACGGCACGGGACCTTGCTGGCATTCCCCATGCTGATCTGGGCAGGGATCGGTTTTATCGAGCTAAAGGAACAGCTCTGCTCATGGTTTAAAAGGATATATCCGTCAGCGCCCTTCACAAAGCATATGGCCGTGATCCTTATCTTTGCGATCCTTATTGCCATTCTGCCAAAGGCATTGTCGCCGGGGGGCTATGAGAAGAGGGAGCTGAAAGAAGCCGGCGCCTACCTCAAGGCAAAAGGCTATTCAGGGGCAATATTCGCGGGAGAGCCCGGCCTCTACAGGGTTGCCTTTTATGCGGGGTCCGAATTCATCCCGCTGCCCTTTGTAAAAAAAGAAGAAGAGCTGGCAGATTTGATGAGAGAGAACAAAGCGGAATTTCTTATCCTCGATAAAAAGACCGGCAGCGCATCCTACAAAGATATCCTGGACAACCTCAATAGCTCGGTCTTTGTAAAAGTAGATCTGCCGGAGCTTGAGCGATACAAAGAATATACCTTGTCCCTTTACAGGTTGAAGGGCAGGTAGCAGCACTGCGAATCTTACGCCAATGTTCGTCCTGTGCGGAAAATACGGATTTATGAAAGGCAGCGGGTGAAAAGCAGGGCAGTTCTCGTTACTGGAGCGACGGGCTTCATAGGGAAGTACGTTGTGTCCCACCTGCTCGAGGAGGGGCTGAGGATATTTGTCCTTGTTCCGGACGGCGAAGATTATACTCCGCCTGAGAATAGAGATGTAGAGATCATAAGAGGCGATATTACCGGCCCTTTGCGAATTCCGGATGAGGTGAGCGCCATCTACCATTGCGCAGGCGTCATCAAGCGGGAAGAACTGATGGAGCCGGTGAATGTCCGGGGCACGCGGAATGTTGTAGATGCTGCAATCGGACATAATTGCAGGCTGATCCACCTGTCGAGCGCCGGCGTGGTCGGGAATACGAAAGAGAAGGTCGTCGACGAAGAAACACTCTGCAATCCTGACAGCCTTTATGAGAAAACAAAATTCAGGGCGGAAGAGATCGTCAGGCAAGGGATCAACAGAGGTCTTAAGGCGCAGATCCTGAGGCCGACGATCGTTTTTGGAACGGGCAGGGCGCCTCAGGATGACAGTTTCCTCCAATTGATCCGAGCGATAACCGCAGGCAATTACAGGAATATCAGCGGAGGCAGCGGCATATATAATATCATCTATGCCGGCGAGGTCGCCCGCGCAATGTCCGCCCTTGATGATGATGCAATCCCGAACGGCAGCGTATTCATAATAAACACCCCCGTACGTTTCTCTGAATTTGCCTCGATCATATCCAGCGCGGCTGGAAAGGACAATATAAAGATCGGAAATATCCCCTACATCGCAGCATTGAGCGCGGCCGCCGTATTTTCCTTGTTGTCTTTGCTGACCGGCAGGAAAAGAAGCCTTACGTTCTCGCGCCTGAAGGCGCTGACGGAGAAAAGAAGCTTTTCCCAAGACCGTCTCGTCAGTACAACGTCTTACAGGCCCCTCCACACCGTTGCCGAATACCTGAAAAAGGTATGTATGGAATACGGTGTAGCCCCGCATTAACAACCCGCCTGATCTACTTTCACAAATCAGCAGACAGCAAACAGCATACAGCCGTCAGCAAATAACAGTTTCTCTGGTTGTAGCCGGACAGACCAGATAGACAAGATGAACTGATTTTCTGATGGCTGAAAGCTGATGGCTGAAAGCTTGTTGTTGAGAAATA
>JAKQBZ010000029.1 GCA_029559435.1 Deltaproteobacteria bacterium
ATATCGGAATATCTTAAGGAAGCGGAGGACGCGGGGAGCTTCTCCCACTGTTTTGCGGGGTCGTGGATCGGGCACAACTTTTCCATATGGATCGGCCACGTGGAAGACAATACGGGATGGTCGCTCCTTGCTGAGACAAGAGACTTCTTAGAGAAGGAAGATCCCGGCAGGCAGAACAAGGATGCCTGGGAGTCCATTTATATCGCCGAAGGGAGCGACTGGTTCTGGTGGTACGGAGATGAACATTCCTCGGAAAACGACGAGATCTTTGACCTGCTTTTCCGCGAAAACCTTGCGAACGTATACCGGTTTCTCGGGAAGGACCCGCCTGAGATCCTCAGCATCCCCATCATCCTCAAAGACCGCGAGGCAAAGCCGGCCAGGGAGCCGATAAATTTCATCAAGCCGATCATCGACGGGAGGGTAACGAATTACTTTGAATGGATGGGTTCAGGATTTTTCGCAGGGAAAGGCCACGGGGTAGCGATGCACGAGGCCGTTACCCTGATCAAGGGGTGCTATTACGGATTCAACGAGACCTCGCTTTTCCTGAGGGTCGATATCGATCACGCCTTCATAGCGGATGTCGCCGACGTTTCATTTGAGATCAGCCTGATGGCAAAAGAGAATTTCAAGATCGTCTATTCCATCAAAGATAGGAGGATCGATGCAACCCTGCCCGCTTTCGCGATGTTTGCAGATATCCTCGAAGTGGAGGTCCCCTTCGAAGCGCTTGGCGTTGAGAAGAATGAAAAGATTGACGCCTGGTTGTCCGTCAAAATGAACGACATGTTCGTGGACAGGATACCGAAGAGGGGATACATCTCCATCAAAGTCCCGTCAGAGACATTCGAGATGGAGATGTGGTACGTGTAAAGACAATAACCAATAACCAAGCATCAATAACCAATTAACATCCGATAATCAATGACCGAATACCCAAATGTAACACACGGGATATCCTTGTTTGGTTATTGAATATTGGGTATTGGTGATTAATTGGAGCTTGGTTATTGGTGATTGGTTATTCTCTGTTTGCAGGCTATTTTATTGATACGACGCTTTCCGATATCCAGCCCTCCCTGTTTTCGTAGAGGATGACCTTATACCATCTGGCGTTGTCCTTGTCGGACTGTTCCCCCACGACCCTGAGGGCTGCCCCCTTGAATATCATGCCGATCCTGAGGGATTCAAGGCCGGGCGCTATCCGCACGTTTGCTGCGTCCTTTATGACAACCGCCTGCCTGGTTGACGGCGCTGTTTTCTGTGCAGCGCTTTCCACCTTAGGTTTTTCGGGGATCCTTTTCTGCTCCGCTGTCTTTGCCGGCGGCGCCGGAGCGGCCCCTTGTTCGGCGGGCGCCTTTGCCGTTACCGGTGGCACTGCCTTTGGGGGCGCACCGGTTTTTATAGGCGCTTCTACTTTTGCCGGCGCCTCGGCCTTCATGGGCGCTTCTGCCTTCGCCGCAGGCTCCGCTTGAGCGACGGCAGCCTCCTTCCGGGCCTGCACGGCCTTTCTTGCAAAGAAGCGGTCCATGGTCCCCGTTGAGACAAGATAATATCCGACAACGCCAAGGATCGCCACGAGAATGATAACAATGGCGGGGGCCAGGTAAGTTGACCGAAGCCCTTTTATGTCGTTTTGTTTTTTGACTGACCCGAGGGAGATGCTCTCCTCGAGGAGCACCTTTGATACGACGTGGCCGTCCACCGTGTGCGACGACTGGGCATAGATGGCGAGAAGGCACCTGTCGCAGATGTAATTGATGAGCCGCGGGAACCCCTTCGATGCGATATGTATGAGCCGGACGGCCCTGTCCTGGAACTCCAGCGGCCCCTTCGAGCCTGCCTTGTAGAGGCGGTAGTTGATGTACGATTTCACCTCGTTCAGCGTGAGCGGCTCTATGCCGTAGGTGACGGTGATCCTTTGGGCGAGGTGCCTCATGTTCTGCGCCTTGAGCTTTTCGATGAACTCCGGCTGGGCAAAGAAGATGGTGTGGAGTATCTTCTGCTTGTCCGTCTCGATGTTGGACAAGAGGCGTATGAATTCGAGAAGCTCGTAGGAAAGAAGCTGTGCCTCGTCGATGACGAGGACGTTCTCCTTCCCGTTCTTGAACTCTTCAAGGAGGAAGAGCCGCAGCGTGTCGTAAAGCTCCTTGTTTGTGGAGGGGATGTCCTGGACATAGAACTCCCCGAGGAGCTCCTTCATGAACTCCGTGTCGTCGGTAACGGGGTTGAGGATGAGCGCCGTGTTGTAAGTCTCGCGGGGAAGCGAATTGATGAAGATGCGCGAGACCGTCGTCTTCCCTGAGCCCACGTCGCCGTATATGAGCGCGAACCCCTCTTTCTGGGAGAGGAAGAAGGTCAGGTAATCGACGGCCTTTTTGTGTTCGTTCGACTCATAATAGAAGGCAGGGTCAGGAGACATCCCGAACGGTTTTTCGGTGAAGCCGAAATATTCGAGATAGGGTATTTCCATAAATACAACTATGACACACTGTCCGTGTCTTTTCAAATAATTTTATGAAAATCAGCCATCAGCCATCAGCAGTCAGCTTTCAGCCTTAAGCCTCTTTTGTTTCAGCTGACAGCTGAGTGCTGTCTGCTGAGAGCTGCCTTCATTACAATTTCCTTGCATTGAAGTCACAGGTAAGTATAATTGAAAAAATGAGTATGGAACAAAAACCTTTCTTATCCATAATTATTCCGGCCTACAACGAGGCCAACTTCA
>JAKQBZ010000042.1 GCA_029559435.1 Deltaproteobacteria bacterium
GAAGAGGGCATTGAAGGGCTTATCCACCTCTCCGAGATGGATGACATACAGGGGAAGCAGCTGACGGACGTCTTTGCCATCGACGATAAAATAAAAGCGGTTATTCTGAATATTAACGAAAGAGAAAAAAGGATCGGGTTAAGCACCAAGCAGCTCCTTAAAAAACAGGACGATAAAAACAGCGCAGAGCCCTCTTCTTCAGGAGAAGGCGCATTCTCGACGCTTGGCGATATCCTTGAGCCGGCCATGAAACTTAATAATCCGGAGAATATTTCTTAACAGGGAGGGGACATGCCCGTAAGCGAGGAACTGCTCCAAATCCTCTGCTGCCCTAAGTGCAAGGGCGACATAGAACTGAACGAATCAAAAGATGGGCTTATATGCAATGCCTGCAAGCTTCTCTATCCCATCAAAGACGACATACCCATTATGCTCATAGACGAAGCAATACCGCTCAAGCCGACGTAAACGGTTGTGTTGATAGACCTGATCCTCATCACAATCCTCAAAATCCTTCAGCAGACGCTCCGCATTCTCCCTGAAAACCTCCAGCGGAATACAGGCATCTTTTTTGGAAGGCTGGGGTTTTTCTTCCTGAAAAGCAGGAGGAGGGTCGCCATTGCCAATATCAAAAGGGTGTTCCGCGGCTATGACGACGCAAAGGCCGCCGCCACAGCGAAGAGCTGCTTTGAGAAGCTGGGCACAAACTTTGTCGAGATCATACTCATGCCCTATCTCCCCAAAGAAGAATATGTCACGCGGTTTACCATTGAAAACAGGCATTATTTCGATGAAGCCCTGAAGGTCAACAAAGGCATTCTCGCCCTCACCTTCCATTACGGGAACTGGGAGATCATGGGGGTGGCTTCCCACACGCTGAAGCGGGACGTTATCGCGCTCGCCCGCCCCCTCAAGAAACACGCAATGCTGAATAAATTTCTCAACAGCCTGAGGGAGTCAACAGGCCTCACAATTATCCTCAACGCAAATACCAGCCGGGAGGTCATGAAAAACCTCAAAGAGAACAAGATCATCGCTATTCTCGGGGACCAGCGGGAGAAGCGTTCCCGCGGGGTCTTTGTGGAGTTCTTCGGGGAAAAGGTGCCGACGACCCGGGGGGTAGCCACCATAGGCATGAAGACCGGCACGCCGGTCCTTCCGGTCTACACTCAACGAAAGGGCTTTATGAGGTATACCATCGTCTGCGGGGCCCCGCTTGATTTCAAGAGAAAAGGCGACATCAACGAGCTTGTCTATGAGAACACCCGCAAGATGAACGCCTTCCTTGAATCCATCATCCTGAAAAACCCCGATGAGTGGTTCTGGGTCCACAGGAGATGGGGGAGGAAGCAGAAAGGCGGCTTATAGCTCACGGCTGATAGCTCATAGCAGAATCTGAATCACCAATAACCAAACATCAATCACCAATTAATACCCAATAATCAATGGCCGAATCCCCAAACGGGAAACAATACCGGCAAGTCTTTGTTTGGTTATTGAATATTGGGTATTGGTGATTAATTGGAGCTTGGTTATTGGTGTTTGGGCATTCTCCTTTCAATTACCATGAGCTATGAGCTTCTCTCAGTCTACGGTAAAGCTCGCCTCCCTTGTGTCCTTCGAGTAAGCTGTCTGCACGCTGCAGATGACCTTGTAGGTGCCCTTCTTCGCATCTTTGGGCAGGTATACAGGGATGTTGGACTGGTATGTCCCGCCTTTGTGTTCGACGGTCGTCTCGGGGTTGCCGAGCTGGTGATCGCCGATCCAGATCTCCCGTATCTCCCTTACGCGAGCTATTCCTTCTGATGTGGTCAGCACAGCGTACGTCATATTAAGGTCGATCTTATCACCTGCCTTGACCTTCTTGGGGTGCACGTTGACCGTCTCGATCCTCACGGTAACATTGGCATCGTTATACGCGTGGGTATTGTTCGTCTCCACCTGCGTCTTCTTTTTGTCAAAGCCATAGTGCCCGGCCGCGCCGCCCAGGATAGCGCCGGCAATGCCGCCGATAAGCGCCCCTTCGAACCCGTGTCCGCCCGGAGCAACGGCGGAGCCGATCAATGCGCCAAGCCCCGCTCCTATAACGCCGCCTGACGTTGCGCCTTTATGTTCTTCCACCGTTGCGCAGGAAGCAACGGTCATGAAAATAAAAATTGTAGCAACAACACACAGCTTCTTCATCGTTTACCTCCGTAAAAAAATGATTCTATTCTCCAGCCTATCCTGTTCCGGACGCTTTTTGTTTTTTGCTGCTCTTCCATAGAAGAAAGTATATCATATCCGGCCAGCCTCTGATAAGCACGCAAAAAAAACACCTTCTCCTTCATATCGGGCGCGATCATCCCTTTTCCCGCATACTTTTCCACGTACCGGTCAAGCCTCCAGAAGATCCTCCGCATATCATCCGCGGTGGTCGCCTTCCTGAATGCCCTGTCGAAATCGAGAAAGACGAGTTCCCCCTTGCCCGTGACGAGGATGTTGTTTATGTGGAGGTCCGGGTGAAAGACCCCCAGCAGCTCAAGCCTCCTGACGAGGCCGGCAAGGCGCTTTATGATCCTGAACCTTTTCATTCTTGAGGCCGTTCTCCAGATATCGAGAAGGTCCGATGCATCGTGAACAAACTCGGTGATAAGGAAGAGCCTCTTCGTAAGGCCTCTTTTTTCTGCCACGACATAGCAGGGACGGACAACAGGGAAGCTATTCTCTGAAAGGTAACGAAGGATATCCGCCTCGCTGAGCGCCCGCTTCTCAGAAAAGAACCTGTCCTGCGTGACCGCCCGGAACAGCCCGCCGTGGATATATTGCCTGCACGCCATTGTTATGCCGTTGAGGGAAATAACACTTATCCCGCCCCTGCCCTTATCCGGGATCGTCCTGCCTTTTAACATCTCGCCAAGAAGCAGGGACGGCTCTACAGGCCGGCCGTAGGAATAGATAGTAAACCTGCCGTAACTGGTCCTTTCAGGGAAGGTCATATTCTTTGATTCTATCCGATATGGGACTTTTTTTCCAGTATCATGAAAAGGGGCAATCAGGTAATTCTCTCGATCCTTTCGCGCATGGAGAGCATACAGGGCATCTCGATGCCCAGCTCGATGCCCTTCTCCAGGACATCGGTATAGTACCTCTTCATCTCGGCGATATTCCCCCTGTGATGGCCTGCCGCGATGGTTCTCCGGCCTGCCGGAGATTGGAACATATCGATGTAGATCTTTGCTGCTTGATCCTGCGACAGGTTGAGGAAGATGTTCGTGTCCGGGTATCTCCGGACATCGACGCCTCTTGCCTCCAGGACCTTCAGGGCTTCCTTGCTGGAATTTACGAACAGCCCGGCCATGCTGCCGTTCTCCAGGTTCTCCGCAAACTCCGCCAGGCCGCCCGCGTAAATGGCGCTGCCGATCAGCGCCCCGTTCGTCCCGTGGTGCACCCAGAGCCACTCGATCATGTTCTCCTTGAAGTCGGCCCTGAACCCGGCTTTGCTGAAAAGGTCCATAACGGCATCGAGGAAAGTGCGGTCGCAGCCCTCCGTCACGCCGATCCGGTAATCATCTCGGACGTTGGCATACAATACGTTGTCCAGGATCCCGCCGTTCACCGCCGCATATCCCCAGACATAGCGGGAACGGTGCAGGAGCGCATCGATCTCGCCCGGACCCTCCCAGTTCGCGCAGAACATGAGGAACCTCGCCTCCGGCACGGAGCCCGCTGTCTCCTTCACGGCTTCTGCAGCCTGGTAGTGCTTTGTAGGCACAATGACGAGGTCGTACCCGTCGGAGGGGCTCACCTCGTCGGTGATCTTCGGCGCATACAGGACCTGCCTCGTTTTGGGGTAACCTTTGCGCATATCAAGGATGTCCAGCGTTATCCCGTCTCTATATACGTCTTTCTTTCCTCTCCGCACCTTGTGGGTCACGTCGATGCCTGCCTCTGAAAAGGCCCAGCCGTGCATTATGCCTATATTTCCCGTTCCTATTATGAGTGTTTTCATCAGTTGCAGTTCTGTGCCTGGTGCTTGTTCGGTCCTATTGAACCTTATTAAAATTGATTGACGTTATTATCCATTCCCTCTCGCCTTGTTTTTCCAATCTCACGTCCGTGCCCTCGCCCGGTTCTGCCGTGGCAGATCCATTATCAACGTCGATGTTTATCGGAACGGTAAAAACGCTCCAGTCTTTAACGCTGGCAAAGGTGCTTTTTGGACTGGGCCAGTTGATCTCATAGATGATGCGTTTTTTGATGGTTTGTTTCTCGGCGTCGTCGGACAGCCCTCCAAGGAATTTATTTATAAAGCCGTCCATATCTAAATATTTCTCCGCAAGGTCCGCATCTTTGAACACGATGGCCCTTTTGAACTGAATCAGCGCGAAGCGCGGAGTTCCTTGAAGATAGTAGTATCCTGCATATAAAGCGCCAACGGCAAGCACCAGAATAATCCATATTGCAATCCCGCCCCTTTTATTCTTCATAAGCGTATTTTTCATCATATGCCCTCCATCCCGGTATTCTTTCACCTGTTGTGTTAATTTTCTTGCTATTTCGACTGGCTGTCAAGTTAAAGTTGAGATTCGCCGGGGAGTCAAGCCTTTGCCGTTGATCCTATTGCCTTAATTTACAGATCCACTGTCATCCCATCCTCGCCCAGCAGATAGGGCGCATGGAGGACGCCTTTGAAATCATCCCATTCGGGGTCGAGGTGGGTGAGGATAACCCGTTTTGGTTTTGCCTCCATGGTGAGCCTCCCGATCGCATCAAGGTTCATATGCCCCTTCATTGTCCGGAACGGGAAAGAGCATTCCGCTACGAGGAGGTCTGCGCCGGCGGCAAGCTTTACGAGGTTCTTCGAGTACGCGGTATCACCGGTAAACGCCACGGCCTTCCTCCCCTGCACCCTTATTCCGATGCTCTCCCTGTTATGGTTCACGGGAAAGGCCTCGATCGCTATGCCGTCGAGCCGCAGCGCTTCTCTTTTCATCGTGATAATCGATAGCTCGTAGGATTTTGGCGCGATCCATCGGTAGATCTTCCTGAGCCCGCTGTAAAACCTGCGCACCCCCGGCCCGCCTATTATCGTCAGCGGCTTTGCCCTTGCCTCTTCGCCGTAATTGCATGCGAAGAGAAAGGTCGACAGGTCTGCCGTGTGGTCCACGTGAAAATGGGTAATGGCGATGACGTCGATATCCGTTACTGAATAACCGCATTCCAGGAGCCGCCGCACCACAGCCGGGCCTATATCCACCAGTATCTTCTGCTTCCTTGTCGTCAGCAGGTAGGAGGCAGAACCACGTTTGAGAGACGGCGTCGAAGTTCCTGTGCCAAGTATCGTCAGCTTCATATCGGTGGCCGGTCCAATCCTTATACCACAAATTATCTCCCCGCAGAATAAAAATGACAGAACCCTCTATTATCTTTGGTGATTTTCTATTGACAACTGCCTCATTATATCATATAAAAACAGCGCGGCGGTGTAGCTCAGATGGTTAGAGCATGCGGCTCATATCCGCAGTGTCCGGGGTTCAATTCCCTGCACCGCCATTTTACTTATAACCTTCACGCACATACCATTCCGGAGGTATATCTGATGGCACAATTGGAACGCACAAGCATCGCCTCAAAGAAAGCGCGCAACGGCCAAAAGGCTGCCGTGCAACCCGCCGTTGTCGGCGGGAAGCTTGTCTCTGTCCTGATATTATCTTTGCTCTTCATAGCGGCCGCCCTCCCCCCCGGCAGCATCTCTGCCGCAGAGAAAAGAACTCCAAGGCCTGCGGCTGCCGTTAAAGAATCTTCGATCAACGACACGAACGTGCGCGCCACATTAAAACGCATTGACGAGCAGCTCAAAAAGAACGACTTTACAAGCACCCTCGGCCCCTCGCTCAAAGTAAACGATTTTGCAAAGGACGTCCTCTCCTCTGTAAAAACTGTTCGTACCTATTATGAAAAGGCGATCAACGACGCGGCGACGCCGCAAAATGAGAAAGAGTATATTTTGTTGAAATTACAAAGGCTCGAAGATGTGGAAAAGAGATACAAGAGCATCTATGAAGCATCCACCTTCAACCTCGGCTACATCTACGCAAAAAGAGGCGACGCTGAAAGAGGAAGAAAATATTTGGCGGAATATATGAAGGCCGCCCCTTTTTCTGCAAAAAAAGATTCTCAATGGATGAAGGCAAAGACCCTCCTTCTCGAGCTCTACGGCCTGGAAGGGGAATTCTAAGAAGGTGGAAGATATAAGGACCGTCGCTGAGGACATCATTGCGCAGCTCGGTCTGGATTCCTCCGTAAAGAACCTCTTTATTGAAAAAACAGATTCTCCCTGGCAGGAAAAGGCCCTCATAAAACGAAAAAAAGGGCATCTCGATGTGAAGATCATTATCTGGGATGACGATGCCTTTCTATATGGAAGGGTCTACCGTCTTTTCCTGTATATTCAGGACGTCCTGGAGCCGGCATTTCAATACGACCCACAAATAACCCCTGACGAAGAAAAAGAACCTGACGTGCGGGAGCGCTACAACCAGATATGGAGCCTCTATGTGGATAGCAGGATGGAGCGGCTCGGCATCGAGAACTTCTACGACCGCGTGCTTCGGAGAAATCTGTTCATAGATACGGCGAAGGAACTTTCATGGGAAGAAGCAGGCAAAGTCTTTCAGGGGTTATGGGAAAAAGAGACCTACACGTACCATGAGATCGTTGATTATGCCAATCATCTCAGCGGGCCTACCGGGAAACCAGGGCCTGCATCGGTCGAGATCGATATCAAGAGGTGCCTGAAAGAGCCCTATGTAAAAAATCACCTGGAACGGATATCATCAGAGGCCTTCCGGGATGCCATAAACGAGCTTTTGAGCTTCACCGCATATAACTGCAAGGACGCGGTCATAGAATCTACATTCTACGGCATCTCGTTCCTCTACCAGAGGAGGGTCCTCATCGAGATGATACCTTCGCGGGGAGATAACCTCTTCATCACGATACTCGATCCGGAAACGAACAGGTATGACACCCGTGTGTACAATGAGGGTGGCGATATTGCAACGATCCAGAAGACCATCCGGGAAAGATATGAAAAGATGCTTCTCTACGGGAAACAACCGTAAAGATCAAATAACCGATCACCAATACCCAAGCTCCAATTAATAACCAATACCCAATATTCAATCACCAAACAAAAGCTTTTTCAGAGTTTTTTCTGTTTGGGTATTTGGTCATTGATTATTGGGTATTAATTGGTGATTGATGTTTGGTTATTGGTTATTGTCTTTCTGCGTTCTCCTCAGCCTCTGCAATGCCAGCCCGAAGGTGTATTCGTAGAGGTGGAGGCCTTTGCTGACGGCGGTGATGGTGCCGTCCTCAACGCCTATCTCATGGCACATGTATTCCTTGAGAAGCTGTATGGCGGCGAGGTTCGATGGGAACCCGGCCCAGAGGTCCCAGCTCCTGAAGTAGAGCACGAAGTGCAGTCTGTTGTTCATAAGCCGCGTATCGATAAGGCGCAGGCACGGCGGGTCCTCGAGAACGATGTCCTGCGGCATGCCCACCTCCATGATGGCCTGGTTTGTCCCGTACTTGCCTTCCTTATAGATCCTGATCACCTCCATCACCGGGTTGATCCCTATTGCGCATTCCTTTCCGTCAATGCAGACCTTGGGGTTTGTAAGCCTTTCTCCGTAGGTATAAAGCTCGTTCTCGGCCTTCTTGTCCGTCATCAGATACTGGAGGTATTCTTCAACATATGACATTGACGTAGGGGCAGGGATGCCAAGCTCAGAGGGTATGTCCGGGATGAGCGGCTGCGTGCCCGGATACTTGATATTGACCATGACCAGGTCGAACTCCCTTCTCTTTTGACCCTCGAAGGAGCCCCTGTCGATGACGTACTCATGGACCCCGCCTTCCTCGAAGATCCGGTAGATGCACTGGAACCATGCATCGGGAAGGTCTCTCGCTTCAATGTATACGGGCTTCATTCTTCCTCCTGATAGGATTCGCTCCACACAGCGTAAGATATTATCAAAAAATTTGAAAAACAGCACTAAAAAGTATTATGATTATCACGCTGGGAGGCTACTATGTTTGTAAAACAGATGCAGGTTGGCAGTTTTGCAGTCTTCGCATATATCGTGGCATGCAAGGTCACAAAGGATGCCCTCGTTATCGACCCGGCGGCTGAGTGCGAAAAGATCCTCAAGGAGGCCGCGGACAGAGGGTACAC
>JAKQBZ010000048.1 GCA_029559435.1 Deltaproteobacteria bacterium
TTGGACGTATTCGCTGAAGGAAGGAGCGTATAAGCATAGTATCTTACCCGTGCATGGGTATTATTGACAAAGGCATAAAAGAATATATTACAGGAAAGGAGCGAACATTATGAAGCAGATCATGATCCTGGTCCTCGTGGCATTTTTTGGAATGTTTCTCATCTCCAACCAGGCAGCGGCGTGGGATGAGGCGCAATTGCAACAATTAAAGACCACAAATCAATGCTCCAGCTGCGACCTGAGCGGGGCGAACCTGAGCGGGGCGAACCTGAGCAACGCAAGCCTGTATAAGGCAAACCTGTATAATGCGAACCTGAGCAATGCGAACCTGAGCGGGGCATACCTGAGCAGGGCAGACCTCCCGGGGGCGAACCTGAGCAATGCGAACCTGAGCAATGCAAACCTGCACGGAGCATTTATGTCAGCGGCGAACCTGAGCAATGCGAACCTGAGCAATGCGGATCTCGGCAGCGCGTTCATGAAAGGGGCATACCTGTACGGGGCAAACCTTACCGGGGCAAACCTGAACGGTGCGACCTTGAGCGGGGCTACATGGACGGACGGATCAGTATGTAAAGACGGATCTGCCGGGGAATGTAAAAAGTAGCCGGATTTATAAAGGGATGAATTTTTCAGAGGGAGGACCATGAACATTGATAGAAGGGATTTCATCAAATACGGCGTTCTCGGTATGGGCACAGCTGCTCTCCTCGGCACAGGGGCGGCCGCCTCAGCGCGTGAAACCGTGCCGGCCCGTGAACCTGCGCGGAAGGCGGACCCGGGGCGCGGCGGCTTCATGAGGCCCTCAGGAAAAGAGGCCTATATCGCGAACTATGCCCTTTCGTGGTGGGTCAAACAGTTTCAGCTTCCCCTGCACATCTATTTTGCCCCCGTCATAGCGCAGAACGTGAGGGCCTTCAGGCAGGTCTTCCGGGACCTCTACCCCAAGGGCCACATACGGTTTGCAGCCAAGGCCTGCGCCCATCCGGCGGTGTTCAGGATCGTTGTCCGGGAAGGGGCCGGGATCGACGTGGCCTCCTACTACGAGGCCCAGTGCGCCCTTGAGGCCGGAGCTCCTCCGGAAGAACTGGATCTCAACGGAAACTGCAAGGAGGACTTTCTCATTACAAAGGCAATTGAGACGGACATGCTGATCGTGGCCGACAGCATCGAGGAGTTCCAGGTCGTTTCCCGGATCGCAAAACAGATGGGAAAGAGCCCTCGGGTCGTCATGAGGATCAGCGGGTTCGAACTTGGCCATGTCACGGCAGAGGCCATCTTCACTGCGGGTACGTGGACGAAGTTCGGCGCCGACATTGAGGACATCCCGGGTTTCCTGAAAACACTGGGCGGACATCCCCATATCCGCTTTCTGGGTTTTCATACCCATATCGGCTCCCAGATCACTGACCTGGCCCCTTACCTTGCCGTACTGGGCAAGATGATCGAGCTGGGCCATCTCCTAAGAGACGGGCAGGCATTGCGAGGTCATCAACATCGGAGGCGGTTTTCCTGTCTCATACGTGAGCAGGGAAGAATGGGAGCAGTTCATGGAAAGAACTAAAGAAGGCTACCTCGCAGCACAAAAAGGGGATAGGAGCCGCATCTTCATATGGCACAACCGGACGGGAGGCTTCGAGGCCGGACCGGACGGCAGGATCGATATGTCACGCTGGAATGACGACAAGTTCTACAGCCCTTATCCCAAGGAGAAGATGGTGGAGGCCATTCTCAAGGGCACAGTGAAGGTCCACGGAAAAGACGTGAATACCATTCAGGCCCTGAAGACCCTGGGAGAGCCTGCGCTGGTGATCGAACCGGGCCGCAGCGTGGTGGGCGATTCAGCAGTTACGCTGGCGAAAGTATCTCACGTGAGGCGGATCGGCGGACAGCATAATCTGGTGACCCTGGAGATGGGCGTGACCAGTTTCGGAACGGCCCTGGTCTACATGCCGGTCCAGCGATGGGAGATCATCAACGATCACGACAGGAAGGACCCGGCCCCCTTCGAGACCTTCGTGGGAGGAAATCTGTGCTTTTCAGGCGACATGCTTGCAAAGTACAAGATCTCCCTGCAGAGAAGACCGGTCCGGGGAGACGTTTTGCTCATACACGACACAGGCTGTTACGAGGCCCATTTCTTCGCCTCCAATGCAAATGCCTTTCCCCGCCCCGCCCGGGTCCTCGTGGACGCCGACGGCAGGATGACGGTGATGAAAAAACGGGACACCTACGAGGAGATCTTCTCCCTGTAAGGACAACGCACTCTGTAGGAGAGATAGATACCGTTCAACGTTCCATGCTCAACGTTCAAGGCTAAGGCTTTCCGGCGGAGGAAGGTTATTTATATTTTTATGGATGCTCCCGTCACGCCTGTCATATTGCCACTTCGAAGGATATCACGTCGTAATGAACTTCGGGCACCTTTTTGTTCCCTGAATCTACGATGTCGATGATTCCAAGCTGATTAAGGTAGCTGAGGTCCTGCAATACATTCTTGAGATCGCGCCCTGTAATCTTGGCCAGTTCATATATTGATGACGGCTTCCTGTCCTTGATTATTTTCAGCATCGTCAATCTTTTTTCTGTCAGGGCTTTACGCATATCTTTGACGTTGCTGAAATAAACACCTGATTTCTTCTTCACCCCTTTACCTTTTGAAAGCGCTTCGTAAGTTTTTCCTGCCTCCCTGATGGTATCCTCCAGGGATTTAATCTCTATATGTATCTTTTTAATCTTCATCCCAACTCCTCCCTCGTAATTTCTCTAAATCTTTCTTGAAATCTTCCAAGAGCGTCCAGATATCGGAAAAGAGATGTTCTTCCTCACGATTCATAAAATGGCGATGATAGCCCTTCCCCTCGGCGTTATCATAACCCAGCAACCTCCTGCCATCTTTAACATACACAATCGATAATTTAATCCCCTGAGGCTTGTCTTTTGTTTTTGGTACTTTCCATATCTTGATCTCGACGATCTCTTCTTCTTTTATCTCTTTTGTATGCAATACCAAAGTTGCAGCCATAGTGGGTATATTATACCAACCAATGATATATGTCAATAGATTGTAGGAATTTTTTTAATTCCTTCTCAATGTTCCGTACATTCCCCCTTGCAAAATATGTGGAATAAGAGGAAAATGGGGGAAAGAGGCGGCAAGGAACAATTCCAATGGATGACCGGAGATATCTGAAGATCTCCAAAAGCAGGCTCGAGGCCCTCGTTGACGGCATCTTTGCGTTTGCGATGACATTGCTCGTCACCGGCCTTGTCATCCCCCATCTTTCAAAAGGAGAGGCGAAGGCAAGGCTTGCCGTCAGCATTGCAGAGATGCGATCCGAGTTCATTTCGTTTCTGGTTGCGTTCTTTGTCCTTGCTTCGTTCTGGCAGATGCACAACCGGCAGTTTCACTATGTCCGCGTGGTCGACTCCGGTATCGTAAGGATCACACTGTTTATCCTGGCGTGCGTGGTGCTGATGCCGTTTACCACGTATATCAGTGGGGTTTATTCAGACATGCAGATTGCCGTCAACCTTTTTCATGCCAACATGTTCAGCCTTGGGCTGCTCTTCCTTATTCACTGGTGGTACCTCACGAGAACTCCTGATATAACGTCAGTTGAGATCAGCAGCCGCGATGCTTCGAACGGGATACGCAGGGTCCTGGTAACGCCGGCTATCTCCATCCTGGCATTCGTAGTCTCGTTCATCGATCCATCGTGGTCCATGGCCACATATCTTCTTATCATACCCTCCGTCGCTATTGTACGGCGATGCTGTCAGTCAACGATTTAGGACCTTTTGCTTGAAGAGGGGGGGCGGATGCCCGCCTGCGGGTGCACTTGCAAGAGCATATCCTGAAGCTGTCGGCTTTCAGCCGATAGCCGCTTATCGCATCTTCTTTCCCAGCACGATCGATGTTTCGATCTGGCGGTCGGGGATGGACCAGTATTTTTTGAGCAGCCCGTCCTTGTCGGGCATGACCTCGTATCCGTGCTTCTTGTAGAAGTCGATCGCCCACGTGGCCGCCTTCCACGTGCCGATGAGGAGCCACTCGGTATCGACCTGCTTTTCGATGAAGGCGAGGAGCTTCGAGCCGATGCCCTTTCCCTGGCTCTCCATACCCACGTACGCGTGGCGTATGAGGGTCACGTCCTTGATGGGCTCTTTCCCCATGACCCCGAGGAGCTTCAGATCCTTCCTGTAGCCGTAAAAGCGCATCCTCCGCATCTCTGCCGTCAGCTCCTCCATCGGCATGTAAGGCTCGTGGTAGCGGTCCCCCGGGATCACGCCCCTGTACCGTGTTGCGCCGTCATTGACCACCTTGAACATTTCCTGTGGATCTCGTGCCTCGAATATCCCCTCCTTCCAGAAGCCGAAGAGGTCGTATGCGTTCTGGAAACCGATGCGGGACATTGCCTTCTCATCGCCCAAAAGATAACGGATCACATCGTAATTCTTACGGATGCCGGGAACAGCGGGGAAATCGGTGCCGAAGAGGTATTTGCTGCTGAACGTTGCCATGGACGGAAAATACTTAAGCAGGTTCTGCGGCGGCAATCCCGACACGTCGATATAGACGTTCTCAAAACCTTTCGCGAGGAATTCCGCTGTCTGGTACCAGAAGCCGCGGCCGCCGTGGCAGAGGATGACCTTCATATCCGGGAAATCGCTGATCACGTCGTCGAAGGTATAGGGGTCGGAATAGCGCATCTTTGAACCCTTGATGAGGCTTGTGCCTGCGTGAAAAAAGACAGGCAGCCCCGCCTTCTCGCAATGCTCGTATATCGGATAGAGCTTCGGGTCGTTGGCGTAAAAGAGGCCGTGGATGGGATGAATCTTGAGCGCCCTGGCGCCCTTCCTCAACTGGTCCTCAAATTCTCCCGCAAGGTCGTCGTGGTAGTTCGGGTTGAGGTTCGCGATGGGGATGAACTCGGGATGTATGGCGCTGATCTCGAGGGTCCTTTCGAAGGGCATGATCCCTGTCATTCCGGGAGAGTATTCAGGAAACAGGATGCCGCCGAAGACCTCTTCCCGCTTTATCACATCCCCGTATTTCTGAGGTATCTGGTTCCCTGCTTCGTCGAAGATCTCGAGTGCGTAAGGTCCGGTTTCCATCCAAAGCCGTTTTGCCTGATCGGTCCATTCATGCATGTGGCCCGCGTGAATATGGACGTCGATGATATTCATACATGTCGTTATATAGTATGGAAAAGGTTATGGCAAGGGAAAAGGCGGTTCAGGCTATTCATATTTTTCTTGAAACAGCACTTGCCCTATGTGTTAATTGTAGGCTATGGCAGCGACCATTGACGTAGACCTCGGCCGCAGGTTTTACATGCTTGGCGTGATCCACAGGGATGAAAGAAACCGGGCATTGCTTCGCCAATGGATCGCCGGCATAGGGCCCGATGTTGTCACGCTTGAGTTTACGAATTACGGGCTGATGTTCAGAAAAGAAAATCGCGAAATATATAAAAAGCGTATTGACGAAATTGCAAAAAAACTGAAAAATGTTAAGAGATCATATAATGAAGCTGCGAAGGGGGACCTGGAGTCTTTCATAAACATGCCTGACGAGTATGAGATCGTTTCCGAATATTGCGCAGAGCGGCAGATACCCTTCTATTTGATTGATATGGACCTGTTCTCTTACTTGAAATTACGGGATACGGAAGAATTATTTGATGCCGGCAACATCGAGAGGCTCCTGACAGAAAAGGATGCCGGCAACGGTTATGGCGAGGCGGCGATGGCGCGCCTCTTCTTCAAGTCCGGCCTGAAAGGCGTTCCTTATGACGACGAGATGTACGTCCGCGACAGGTATATGGCCGACAGGCTTTCCCTTCTGATGAAGCATTCTCCTGAAAAGAGATTCCTTCATATTACAGGCTGGAGGCACCTTGAAGATCCACACGGCCTTTATGCACCCTTGAATCCGCTGAAGGTATTTCCTTATGGTTAAGCTATTTGTTTTTGATCTCGGCAATGTGATCCTCCCCTTTGACCACAGGCAGATCGCGTACAAGCTCCACGAGGTTTCCATGGTAGCAGGGAGGTTTTCCCCTGATGAAATTTTCAGATATATGTTCGATATGGAGAACGGCCTTATCAATGTTTATGAAGAAGGCCTGATGTCTTCAACTGATTTTTTTATGAAGTTGAAGGAGAAGTATAAGCTTGATATAGATTTTGAGGAATTCAAGGACATATGGAACCCCATCTTCCAGGAAGACCATGAGGTGAGCGATATCATCACCTACCTGAAAGGCAAAGGGCATCCCCTTTTCCTTCTCAGCAACACGAACGAGCTTCATTTTGCCTATATCACGGAGATTTTCCCGATCGTGCATTTAATGGACGAGTGGATACTCTCCTTCGAGGTCGGCGCAAAAAAGCCGAAGCAGAGGATATACGATGAGATCTTCAAAAGAACGGACGTGCAGAGAAGGGAAATCCTGTTCATCGACGACATACAGAGACATGTAGAAGTTGCAGAAGGTCTTGGCTTGCAGGGGGTAGTGTTCAGAAGCGCCGGCGACATATGGAATGCAATAAAGGAAAATTTTATATAACAATGATCAGGTATCCTCAGATAGACCCGGTGATTATTAAGATAGGCCCTCTTTCCCTGCGGTGGTATGGCCTCATGTATGTTCTTGGCTTTGCCTCTTCCTATCTGCTGACGATTTACCAGTTGAAAAAGAGGGCCCTGAAGATCGAAAGGGCCAGGATAGACGACCTGTATTTCTATCTCATCGTCGGGCTTATCGTCGGCGCGCGGCTCGGGTATATCCTTTTTTATAACCTTTTGTTCTATCTCGAAAACCCTTTAGAAGTATTTGTGCTCTGGCACGGCGGAATGTCTTTTCACGGGGGGCTCATAGGGGCCTTTATTGCAGGATATGTGTATATAAAAAGGAAGAAGCTCGGTTTTTTCCTGATCATTGACCTTATCATCCCAACCTGCCCCGTCGGAATCGGGTTCGGCAGGCTCGGGAACTTCATAAACGGCGAGCTCTTTGGAAGGCCGGCTGACGTGCCGTGGGCGATGGTGTTTCCCCAGGGCGGCAGCCTCCCGCGGCACCCGTCGCAGTTGTACGAGGCCTTTTTTGAAGGGCTCCTTCTATTTGCAATACTTTGGATCTATAAGGATTTTAAGAAGCGCGAGGGGGATGTCTTCGCGCTCTTTTTGATCCTCTATGGATGCTTCAGGATCTTCTGCGAATTTTTCAGGGAGCCCGATCTCCAGATAGGCCAGATCCTTGGCCTTTTCAGCATGGGGCAGCTTTTAAGCGGACTAATGATAGCGGCAGGGCTGTTCCTGAAATACTACTGGCTGCCGAGAAAATCAGCTCATGGCTGATAGCTGATAGCAAGAACTAAATAAAGTAGGGAGTAGGCAGCTATCAGCAAGAGCATAAAGAGAGCAAGAAGAAGGCAGTATGCAGTATGCACAAAAAAAGCTTTTCACTGCCTACTGCTTACTTCGCATTTGCTATTTTTACTGTGCCTACTGCCTACTTGGTTCTTGCTTCTGCTATGAGCCATGAGCCGCCTTACAATATCTCCACCAGCCCGCTGTCGATATCGTAGTAAGCGCCGACGACCTTAACCTTTCCCCCCTTTACCAGCTTTGCAATGATAGGCGTTGATGTCTTTACCTGTTTCGTAACGAGGTCAATGTTTATCCTGATGGCGTTGTCTATAATGTCGCCTTTTTTGACTTTTGCCTTTTTGACTGCGGGAATAATCGCCTTTGCGATGCTCCCGATATGTCCGTGGGCCTCTCCGCCCTGTACGGTGGCGGTGACGGCGCCGCATTTTGAGTGGCCGAGGATGACAACGAGCCTGGTCCCAAGATGGTCTACTGCGTATTCGATGCTGCCGAGGGCTACGTCATCAACGATGTTGCCGGCATCGCGGATAACAAAGATGTCGCCGATCCCCTGGTCAAAGAGGATCTCCGGAGGTATGCGGGAATCCGAGCAGCCCACTATCACCGCAAAAGGCTTCTGCCCTTTCGATACCTCGGCCCGGCGCCTTACCCC
Organism: Deltaproteobacteria bacterium; assembly: GCA_029559435.1. Lineage (GTDB taxonomy): Bacteria > Desulfobacterota > Syntrophorhabdia > Syntrophorhabdales > Syntrophorhabdaceae > UBA5609. The sequence continues at coordinate 8,052 of JAKQBZ010000048.1, forward strand.
CTGGTTTGGGTGTTTCTGCTTTAATGACGCATATCTTTTATTGCCGTCGGTTAGCTTCTTTAACGCCTGATCTGCCTCGGTATGATGGCTCATGATGCCCTCCAGAATTTTTACAGTATAATTTTTTACAGTATAATAAAAGATTTGATAGAAATCATCAAGGTAAATAACCAAACGCCAATAGCCGAACATCCAATAAAAAAAGGAGATCCAGCATTCCCTCTCCCCCCGAATAACTATGCCGTTTCTATCCTCTGATACCTCGCAGCTTGCTGCGGAGTGGTTCATTAATATAGTCCTGCAGCCGGCTTTGTGAATATCAGGTACAAAACCGACAGAAAAACATATGTTAGCCATTACGAAGGCGTGCCCGCAAAGCCGTGGCATGTTTCCTGCGCCCGCAACAAGGGGATATTGTCTTGTGTCGCGTGTATGTAGACGGCACAGGAGGGGGTGCCCCATAATTGTGAAAATATTAACAAAATTTTGTTGACAACTTTTGTATACATGTTTAAAATAATTCGTCTAAGCGAACTAAGGATAACAAGCAGGTCAATCCAAATATTAAATCAGGAGGTTTTGTATGGCAGCAATGAAGGAAGAGAACAACAAGTATTACCCCTCAAAGGAATTCGTCGACCAGGCATACGTAAAGAGCCGTGAAGAGTATGAGAAGATGTGGAAGCAGTCTGTAGAGGACCCGGAAGCGTTCTGGGGCAACGCGGCAAAAGAATTGTTCTGGTTTAAGCCGTGGCTGAAGGTCAACAGGGAAGATTTTGCCAAAGGCGAGATCGAGTGGTTCATCGGCGGCAAGACAAACATCTCTTATAACTGCCTTGACTATCAGATCGAAAAGGGCAAGGGCGACAAGGTTGCCATCCTCTTCCAGGGCGAGCCCGAAGACGACGTGGTAAAGCTCACTTACAACGAGATGTTGAAGCTTGTATCGAGATTCGCGAACGTACTGAAGAAAAAGGGCGTCCGCAGGGGCGACAGGGTTGCCATCTACCTTCCTATGATCTGGCAGCTCCCCGTTGCAATGCTTGCATGCGCAAGGATCGGCGCCATCCATACGATCGTTTTCGGCGGTTTCTCAGCTGAGGCGCTCCGCGACAGGATACTTGATGCAGGCGCAAAGGTCCTTATTACAGCGAACGGCTACTGGCGTTCCGGCAAGAACGTGAGCTCCAAGGCGAACGCAGACACGGCGTGCGACCTCTGTGCAGCGCAGGGCCACACAGTTGATAAAGTCATCGTTGTAAAGAGGCTTGAAAAGTTCGACGTCCCCATGAAGGCAGGCAGGGATACGTGGTTTGAGGAAGAGCTTGCGGCAGCAGACATTACCGATACATGCCCGGCCGAGATGATGGATGCAGAAGATCCTCTCTTCATCCTTTACACCTCAGGCTCCACCGGCAAACCGAAGGGCGTTCTCCACACCGTCGGCGGCTATATGGTCTATACATACCACAGCTTTAAATATATCTTTGATTACAAGGATAAGGACGTCTTCTTCTGTACAGCGGATATCGGTTGGGTAACAGGTCACTCCTATATCGTCTATGGGCCGATGTCGAACGGCGCAACATCGATCGTCTTCGAGTCAGTCCCCACATTCCCGAACCCAGACAGGTTCTGGCAGATCGTTGAGAAGTTCAAGGTCAACATCTTCTACACAGCTCCTACCGCGATCAGGGCGCTCATGAAAGAGGGCGAGAAGTGGCCGCAGGGCAGGAACCTCTCATCCCTGAGGCTCCTTGGCTCCGTCGGCGAGCCCATCAACCCGGAGGCATGGCTGTGGTACCACAAGTACGTTGGTGGAGAGAACTGCCCCATCGTCGATACCTGGTGGCAGACCGAAACAGGCGGCATACTCATTACGCCTCTCCCAGGCGCATGGCCGACCATACCCGGATTTGCAACCCTGCCGTACTTTGGTGTTCATGCCCGCACATTACAGTCAAGGTCCGATGCATCTAAACCGGCAGTAGACGCACCCGTCAACGAACAGGGCGAGCTCTGCATTGCAAGATCGTGGCCCGGCATGATGAGGGGCGTTTTTGGCGAACCCGAAAGGTTCTTCAACACATACTTTGTCCAGCAGCCCGGCTTTTACTTCTCCGGCGACGGGGCAATAAGGAACGAAGACGGCTATTTCAGGCTCATGGGCCGCATTGACGACGTTGTCAACGTATCAGGCCACAGGATGGGTACCGCAGAGGTTGAGGCAGCACTTAACTCCTATACCTCATCAGTTGCAGAGTCTGCCGTTGTCGGTTTCCCGCACGAAGTGAAGGGCGAAGACCTTTACGCATATATCATTCTGAAAACAGGTGTTACCGGTGATGATGCACTGAAGAAAACACTGGTGGCACACGTAAGGAAAGAGATCGGCCCTATCGCGTCTCCCGGCAAGATCCAGTTCGTATCAGGTCTGCCGAAGACACGTTCCGGCAAGATCATGAGAAGGATCCTGAGAAAGGTCGCATCCGGCGAGATCGACCAGATTGGCGATACCACAACACTTGCCGATCCGGCAATAGTCGATGAGATCGTAAAGGGCAGGCAGTAAGATCTCTGATACAACGAACATAAAAGCCCCCGGAGAAACCTCCGGGGGCTTTTCGTATATAGTATATGGTATATAGAAGACGAAGATACAAAACAGGAACCATATACGGGTAGCCGGGTTTACGAACTACGATATACGATATACGAATGACGAAATACGGTTTTTATGTATACGCTTAATTCAACGAAAGGCTACCATGTGGGCCAATTGAACACGCTCGGATGGGAGCTGACGGTCTGCAACGCCCTCCATCCGGCGGGGACGCCTCTGCGGAAAATACTCACCCGTGACGATTCTTTTGGTCATCTTCTCTATGATTATCTGGTTAGATTTGTGCCTATGGAAAAGATCGCGAGGGTGATTGAGGTCGGCGGGGGGTACGGCTATCTGATGAAGGATTTCCTTGAAAGGAACAGTACGCTGGAGCCGTGCATGCTCGATATCTCTCCATTTCTTCTCGATAAACAGAAGAAGGCCCTCGGGGAGCACAATGTTTCCTACAGGGAGGAGGATTTTCTGGAGACAGACCCGGCCTTTCTTGAGGGGTTTGACCTGGTGGTGTTAAATGAAAATTTGGGGGACTTCCCGACCCTTGTTGGCCTTAACGAAGGCCTGCTCCGATCTTCTTCCGGCATTGCTGATCCGATCCTTAGGTCGGCGCTTCATTTTTTTACCAGGTACGATCTTGAAAAGCCTGAAGGCGTTTTTAACCTGAACATAGGCGCCCTGCAGGCCATAGAAAGGCTTTGTGCCGCAGGCATTCCGTATATTTATTTGGGTGAGCACAGCTGCGAAGCTGCTGTCCACGAACCGTTGAGGCCCTTGATCTGCATCGAGTCCACAGGGAACCCCGGGAGGATAGCGCTGAAGGGGCACGATGAATACACCATAAAATTCTCCTACCTTGAGTCTATCGCCAGGGCCTTTCGCTACCGCTCTGTCCGCGGGCCTTTTGCAGACTTCATCGCATTTGATATGACCGAAAGTATCAAGAGCATACTTGCCACCAGGGGAAGGGAGGGCGATGAGGCGGAGATGGTCTGCCAGTTTATCGAAGACCTCTTTCAGTATGAATACATGATCATGATCAAAGACTGATACCGAACTGCCTTCATCCAATATATAAAAAGTGTGAGCGAAACCCCTGTCTGCAGGGAGTTTCGCTCACACCGGGATGTGCCTGTTTTCTATGAACGCTTCGGCGGTTTCAGGAGCAGGAGGGCGATGATAATGCCGAGAATGGCCATGCCTGCCGTGGGGATGAAGGCCTTCAGGTAGCTCCCGAAGACATCCTTTGCCATACCTGAAATGATGCCGCCTATGATGGCGCCAAGGCCGTATGCGCTGAACATAACGCCGTATTTCTGGGCATAGCCTTCAAGGCCAAAGAATGTCGCGGTGCCTGCAGGACCGATGGCAAGCCAGCCGCCAAGGCAGAGCCAGAAGCCGCAGAAGGCTATCGCATAGAGTATTGTTGACCCCTGTCCCGCGCTGAGCATCATGAAGGATGCAACAGCGATAATGACGAAGGAGAGTATTGCCGCCCCCCTTGGTGTGATCTTGTCAGAGAGCGCGCCGAAGATGGGACGGCCGATGCCGTTGAAGATCGCGAATATAGACACAAGAAATGCGGCAGTGCCGATATCAAGGCCGATCACCTCTCTTCCCACCGTTGCGGATATGCCGATGGCCATAAGGCCTGCCGTTGAGCCTAATATGTAGCAGAGCCATAAGCCATAGAAGCTGGATGTGCTGAGCATCTGTCCTGCCGTGAAGGACGATGCAGTAGCGCCACCTGCCGGTTGCGGCGGGTTCCAGCCGGCAGGCTTCCATCCTGCTTCGGGGAACCTCATGAACATGGAGAGGATCACCGTGACGATAAGGAACCCGATCCCCATCATGCCAAAGGTGTTTAGAGGCCCGGAAGATGCAATAAGGTTTTTCGCAAGCGGCGCCGTTACAAAGGCTGAAGCGCCGAAGCCGAGGAGCGAAAGCCCCACGGCGAGGCCTTTTTTGTCGGGAAACCATTTTGTGGCAACGGAGACAGGCCCGCCATAGACGATGCCGACACCTGCTCCTCCGATGACCCCGTACGTTATGACGACCATGGTCATGCTGCCGGCAAACTTTGTCAGTATCCAGCCAAGGCCCACAACGATACCGCCGACGATCATAACCTTTCGAGGCCCCAACTTGTCGATAAAACGGCCGGAAAAGAAGGTAAAGAGTGCGAAAATCGCAAGGAAGACCATGAAGGGCAGATTGCCCTGGGTTGCAGTTGCGTTAAACATCGTTTCCAGCGGCTTCTTGAAGACGCTGTATGCGTACACGGCGCCCAGGCACATGTTGATGATCATGCCGAGCACGACAAAGATCCACCGTCCGGCATTTGCGGACATGCCAAAAACTTTTGTATCGTCGGACATATGAATTTACCTCCCGAAAATGTATTCAAATTACAGACTTGACTGAAGATATTATACTCAGTCAGTTAATGTCAAGTCTTTTCCGTGACCAAATTCACAAGGCGCAGATGCCGAATCCCCTTATGAACCCGGATCTTCCACTAGTAAATGAGCATCGGTATCAGGCTGGTTCCCATAAACGAGACCATGATATATCTGAATTAAAAGCAGTTTATGGCAGGAACGAAGCGCGGAATCCTAATATCGAAATTCTAAACATTATCAAAATCCAGATATCAAATGTACGAAATAGACACATTTTTCTTAACGTTTTAAATTTTGAACATTTGAATTTGTTTAAGATTTAGAAATTCGGATTTAGTATTTATCGTGAGCCATGAGCTGCCTCTGGTCCTATTTTTGTAGGTATAATCTATAACTGTTTAATTTAATAGCATATTTTATTCTATGATAATTTTTTATTCACTTCGTAAAATTTTTTGACCTTTTTACCGCACGTTCCATGCCATACAGGG
>JAKQBZ010000050.1 GCA_029559435.1 Deltaproteobacteria bacterium
GGCGATGGAGATGATCAGCACCCGTATAAAGCTCTTCTGGGAAAAGTCATAGCTCTCCTTGCTGAGCTTGTTCTCGAGGGAGAGGAGGTCCTGGAGCGTCTTGTTGAGCACCTGGAACTTGTCGTCGGCCGTGCCCATGAACATAGTCGCTGAGCTGAGATCGCCGGAGGAAAGATCAATAACCCCCTGCACCGGCTTCTTGTACTCTGCGAGTTGCTCAAGGGATGCCTGGTAGAGCTTTTTTTGCTCCCCGGTGATGCCCTTTGAGGCAACAATCTTCTTGATTGTCTCAGATGCCTTATCGATGCCTCCCAACTGATTTTTACCCAGGTCATCGATCTTCTTGGCATCATAATTGGCATTCGTCCAGCTTATTACCTTGTAGACGTTGGCATGGACGTTCGCAAGGTCGTTGCTGATATTCGCTGATGCCTGATATCCCTTAAATCTATTATTGAAGATGTCGTTGATCGCCGACCTCTGGTTTATGTTCCCTATATAAGATACAATGCCGAATATAACGAGGAAGATCATAACGCAGAGAGGGGACAGAAGCAGCTTTTTCGACATCTTTAGGTTCATGAGGTACCCTTTCATAAAGCCTCCCTATAACTATATTGTTAGCTCGAAGAAACGGCTGCGCGACCAAGAGGACCGCGCAGCCGTTTCTATTTTTGTTATTTCTTGTATATGCCGCACCCTATAACCATGTTATCCACTTTCTGGAAATAGGTGGATTTATTGTCGATCTTCTTTGTCGTCGGGTTTGTCCATTTGTAGTCGGCCCATCCGCTCCCTTTTGCCTTGGCTGCATCGGCCATCTCCTTGATGAAGAATTTGCCGTCCGCGTCCTTCAGGCCGCTCATATCCTTTCCGACGAGCTTTGGGTTGCCGCCGTGGGCAAGCGTCATACCGTTGACATCAATGACAAAGATATAAAGGTCATCCTTTTTGAACTGTGTGCCCTCGGTAAATTCCTTGAAAGCCTTGTCCTTGCCCTGTGCCTTAAGGAAAGTCGCCGCTTTCTTCACCATCGCCTCGGCCTCTGCAGCGGTGCCGGCTGCATAAAGGCTGGTTGTGAAAACCATAAAAAACACTCCGATCACCATCACCGTAAAAATTTTCTTCATCCCACTACCTCCTTGTTGTAGTTTATCCTCCGAATAGATCGAAAAATAAGGATAATTGTTTTGCCATATTTCTTCGTAAACCCGTTACAAAATATTTATCGCACGTTATGGTTTTTAGTTAAGCAGAAAGGCAGGTTTGGTCAGATAGGGTGAAAGGTGAAAAGTGAAAAAAACATTTTCTTTTCGCTTGGCAGTCTTGAATGTTTTTGCTGTGAGCTGTGAGCTGTCAGCTATGAGCTGTACTATTATTTATTCGATTCCCGCAGAACAACACCGGCGATGTTGTTGAGGGGTACCACCGTATCGATGGCCCCGAGCTTGATGGCCTCTTTCGGCATGCCGAAGACTACGCAGGACGCTTCGTCCTGTGCGATCGTATAGGCCCCGGCATCCTTCATCTCGAGCATGCCTTTTGCCCCGTCATCCCCCATGCCTGTCATGATGACGCCTACGGCGTTCTTGCCCGCATACCGTGCCGCTGAACGGAAGAGCACGTCGACTGAAGGCCTGTGCCTGCATACGAGCGGGCCGTCCTTCACTTCCACGTAGTACCTGGCGCCGCTTCTTTTTAACAGTGTATGTTTGTTGCCCGGCGCGATAAGCGCCCGTCCACGGACCACCGTGTCATCGTTCTCGGCCTCTTTCACGGAGATATTGCATATCCCGTCAAGCCTTCTGGCAAAGGCAGCGGTAAAATGCTCGGGCATGTGCTGTACAATGACCATCCCCGGCGTATCAAGGGGCAGCGCCTCGAGGAAATCCTTCAGCGCCTCGGTCCCTCCTGTCGAAGCCCCGACGACGATCACCTTTTCCGTCGTCTGGATCATTGCCTTCGAGCTTGGTTTTTCCAGCACCGCATCGGCGCTTAACTTCGGCGCTACGTTGATCGCCTTCGGGGCGATCCGCTTTATGCGGGCGCCTCCGGCTGCCCTCACGGCGTCGCAGATGATAACCTTCGCCTCTTCCAGGAACTGCTTGACGCCAAGGCGGGGCTTCTGGATAATATCAACGGCGCCGTATTCCATCGCCCTCATCGCCGTCTCCGAACCCTTCTCTGTCAGGCTCGAGCACATGACGACCGGTATGGGGTGCTGCCTCATAACCTTCTGCAGAAATGTAATGCCGTCCATGCGCGGCATCTCGACGTCAAGGGTAATGACATCGGGCACTACCTCCCTCATCCTTTCTGCCGCTGCAAAAGGATCCCGCGCAGACCCCACTACCTCTATGAGCGGGTCCGAAGAGAGTATGTCTTCCATGGTCTGCCGGACCACGGCAGAATCATCAACGATGAGAACTTTGATCTTCTCGTTCACTGAGGGCTCCTTTGAACTTTCCGGGATAATCTTTTTAATAAGATCTCTCCTGTATGCGTAAAGAAGAATATCTTGCGTCCGCTCGTGCCCCCCACGTCTGACATGAGCAGGTTCAGTTTTTCGCTGTTAATGATCTCAAGCGCCTTTGTAACATTCTTCTTCCCAACCGTATGCCTCTCTTTGTCCTCCTCGATATAGTACAGGACGTCAGCGCCGCCGAAGAGCTTTACCTTGATCTCATTCCGCTTGACCCCTTGGGTTTCGAACCTCTTCAACATGTGCGCTACTGAGGAGTCTACATATCGATAGGGGTCATGGCCGTTTGTTCCTCCGTTGAACGGGAGCATCGCGTGGCACATGCCGGCTAAGTTTGTCCGGTCATTGAACATCACCACCGCGACGCAGGAACCGAGCACCGTTGCGATGATCGTGGGTTTCTCGGTAATATGCAATTCACCCGGTTTAAGATAGACGTTGAGGAGGCTCACATCGTAAGGGGTCATGAGGCCTTCCTGTATATCGTAGGCGCAATCTGGACGAGCGGTATGTCCATGCCGAACAATGTTTCGGAATGTCCCATGAAGACATAGCCTCCCGGACTCAGGCACCTGCAGAACTTGTTCAGCAGCACCTCTTGTGTCGGCCTGTCGAAGTAAATAATGACATTCCTGCAAAAGATAATATCTAATGCCTCGCGGAAGCCAAAATCGCCGTCCATGAAATTAAGCCTTCTGAATTTTACCCTCTCGCGCAACGAAGGCGCTATCCGAACAAAGTTCTTCATCCTGTCTTTCCCGCGCAGGAGGTACTTCTTTTTCATTTCCGGCGGCACAGGGATGACCCTCTCATTTTCATATATAGCCTTTTTGGCCTTTTCAAGCACGCTGGGCGATATATCGGTCCCTACGACCACATAGGAAAGGTTCGCGCCGGGGTTGCTGTCAATAAATTCGTTGACCACCATGGCAAGCGTATAGGGCTCTTCTCCGCTCGAGCACCCTGCGCTCCATATGGCAATATTTTTACGCCCCGACCTCTGCGCTTCATGTGCCGCCTCGGGCAATACCTTTGCGGTAAGGTACTCAAAATGCTTCGGCTCACGGAAAAAATCCGTCTTGTTCGTCGTCACTTCATCGATCATCCATATAAGTTCGCTGTTCATCCCTTCGTTGCTGAAAAGATAATCACAATATTCGGCAAACGATAAGAGCCCGAGGCGCCTGAGCCTTTTGTTCAGGCGCCCCTCCAGCATGATCTTTTTTGTAGGCGTGATGTTGATGCCGCATTCCTTGTAAATGAACTGGCTCAAGCGGTTAAAGTCATGCATTGACATCGTTACAGGGCCGCTTGCACCTGCCGTTTCTTCTCCTCGCATCTCGTTATTCCGCTCAATCATAGACCTTAAACCCGATAGACCCCGTCAGTCGTCAGCGTCGATTATCGATAATCGATCATCGACTATCGAGCGACCAGACCTTGAACAGATTTTCTCTTATACCGCCATCCTCTCCGGTTCGCCCTTTATGCCCTGCGCGATGGAGAGCTCCTCGCTGGAGAAGACCTTGTCCGCATCGAGAATGATGATGAACTGCTCGTCGCGCTTCCCCATGCCCTTGATGAACTCGGTCTTAAGCTGCGTCCCTATCTTTGGAGCCGGTTCTATCTGGTCCGGTTCCAGCTCAAAGACCTCCTGGACCGAATCGACCAGCGCGCCGATGACCGTCGTATCCCCCTCGAAGGAGACCTCGACGACGATGATGCAGGTATTGACGGTCCGCTCCGTGATGGTCATTCCGAATTTCAGCCTCATATCGAGGACGGGGACGACGCTGCCGCGGAGGTTAATAACCCCTCTCATGAATTCCGGGGTCTGTGGCACCTTCGTAACGGTGGTGAACTCCAGGATCTCCCTCACGTTGGAGACATCGACGGCAAAGATCTCGTTCCCCAGCTGGAAGGTCAGGTACTGCCGTGTATTGGTAATGGATGTAACGCTCATATGGTTCCTCCTTATAAGACCAGCTGACAGCTCATAGCTGATAGCTGACAGCAAAAATATTTTGCCATGAGCCATGAGCTACGAGCCATGAGCCGGTGTTCTCTTAGAAGCGTTCGAACTCCTCATCGGTTGCGTCTTTGCCGCCCAGGTCAAGGGCGATGCCGGCCGGTTTTGTCCCGTTGCCGCCCTTATTGGGCAATGCCTTGACGGGCTTCACCTCTGCCCTGTGGACTGCCTGCTTTGGCGCACGGACAGGCCGCTTGTGCCCGTTCCCCTCATCGACCTTGAAGAACGCTATCGTATCCTGCAATTGTTCGGCCTGGCTTGAGAGCTCTTCTGTGGTCGATGCCACCTCTTCCGCCGCCGAGGCGTTCTGCTGGATCACCTGGTCGAGCTGCTGGATGGCCTTGTTGATCTGCTCCGCCCCCGAGTTCTGCTCGTTCGATGCCGCATTGATCTCGCTGACGAGCTCTGCGGTCTTCTGGATGTCGGGGACGATCTTGGCGAGCATCTCGCCTGCCTTCTCCGCCACCTCCACGCTGCTTGCGGAGAGCTTGCTGATCTCGCCTGCCGCAACCTGGCTTCTCTCGGCGAGCTTCCTTACCTCCGTCGCCACGACAGCAAACCCCTTGCCGTGCTCTCCTGCGCGGGCTGCCTCGATGGCCGCGTTCAGCGCCAGGAGGTTGGTCTGGCGTGCGATCTCTTCGATGATTGATATCTTCGTGGCGATCTCCTTCATCGCGGAGACCGTCTCGGTAACCGCCTTGCCGCCTTCCCGTGCATCCTGGGCCGCCTTCAGGGCGATCTTCTCTGTCTGCTGGGCGTTGTCGGCGTTCTGCTTGATGTTGGAGACCATCTCTTCCATTGAGGAGGAGACCTCTTCCGCCGACGCTGCCTGCTCGGTCGCTCCCTGGGACATCTGCTGTGAGGAAGAGCTCATCTGCTGGCTTCCCGTAGCAACGTTGTCCGCCGCGCCCTTCACCTCGGCGACAATCCCCTGGAGCTTCTCCACCATGTTCTTCATGCCGAGGAGAAGCTGGCCCGTCTCATCGGTGCTCGTCGCTTCAACGCTTATCATAAGGTTCCCGTTGGCAAGTTCGTTCGAGACGCTGACAGCCTGGTTCAAGGTCCTGGTGATGACCCTTGAGACAAAAAATGAGATGAGCAGTATCAGGATCGCTACCGCTATCGTGCCGCCGATGATCTGATAGCGCATCTTCGAGACCTCTGCATTGACGTCGTCGATATAGATGCCGCTGCCGACGATCCAGCCCCACTGCGGAAAGAGCTTCACATAGGAGAGCTTTGGAGAGGGCTTTGTCTCGTTCGGCTTCGGCCAGTAGTAGTCGACGAACCCCTCGCCCTTGTCCTTCGCAACTTTTGCCATTTCAGCAAAAAACAGGTTGCCGTGGGCGTCCTTGTCGCCCGCACAGTCCTTTCCGTCCATCTCCGGCTTGATCGGGTGCATCAGCATCTTCGCGTTCGTATCCTTGATCCAGAAATACTCGTTCCCGTGATAGCGGAGGCTTTTAACTCCCGTCATCGCCCTCTTCATGGCCTCATCCGGCTTGAGCTCGCCGGTCTTCACCTTCGCTTCGCTCGACGCGATCAACGCGTAGGCAACGTCTACAACGTTCTTCGTCATGCTCTTCTTCTCTTCCATGAGCTTCTTCTCGATCATAGGAAGGAAGTAGACCATCATGCCCGTCACGATCAATGCGATCGTGAAGACGGAGATCCCCATGATCTTTGTCGAGATTTTCATGTTTTTAAACCATTTCATACACAACCTCCTTGTCTTTTTTTAACCCGGGGCCGCGCCGTATTCATGCGTTTCCCTCGCACCGGCCAACCTGAGATAGTTTAGATATGTCAAGTATCAGGGCAACCGTTCCATCCCCGAGGATCGTAGCGCCCGATACGCTATCTACGTCTTTATAAACCCTGCTCAATGTCTTGATAACCGTCTGGTGTTCCCCTATTACCTGGTCAACGACAAACCCGATCTTATTGCCCTCGGACCCTGTTACTACTATCTGCTCAACGTCAGGGATATCGCCCTTGACGCCGAACTGCTCCCTCAGGCGGACATAGGGGACAAGATGCCCCCTGAGGTTGACGAAGCGGCCGTCCTGTTGACGCGTCTTTTTCGAATGGTCAAGCTCGATACACTCTTCCACCGAAGAGAGGGGCAGCACATAATAATCCTTATCGACCTCAACGAGAAGGCCGTCGATGATCGCAAGGGTAAGGGGCAGCTTCAGCGTAATCGTGGTGCCCATGCCCTGCTCGCTCTCGACCTCGATATGGCCGCGGAGGGCATCAATGGTGCGCTTCACAACATCCATGCCGACTCCCCTGCCCGAGACGTTCGATACCTTCTCTGCCGTTGAAAACCCAGGGGCAAAGATCAATCCAAAAAGCTCCTTTTCCGTTATTTCGGCATCATGGGAGATAAGGCCTTTTTCTATCGCCTTTTCCCTGATCCGCGCGCTGTCGAGGCCGGCCCCGTCATCGGTGATCTCTATGTGCACCTGCGCGCCGGCATGTCTCGCGGTAAGCTGTATCAGCCCTTTTCTCGTCTTCCCCAGGGACTCCCGCACATCGGGCGGCTCGATGCCGTGGTCGATGCTGTTCCTGATGAGGTGGACGAGAGGGTCGTTCAGCCGTTCGATAACCGTTTTGTCCAGCTCTGTTTCGGCGCCTTCCGTAGCCATCTCGATCTCCTTGCCCAGCTCTTTTGAAAGGTCGCGCACGAGGCGGCTGAACCTGCCGAATGTCGAGCCGATGGGGACCATGCGGATGCTCATCGTATTGTCCCTCAATTCCCCCGTCAATCTCTCCACCTCTTCCGAGATAAGGACAAGCTCCGGGTCGGCCTGGGAGTTTGCCTTCTGGGAAAGGTGTGCCTGCACGGTCACAAGCTCGCCGACGAGGTCGACGAGCTTGTCAAGCTTCGCGGCGGCAACACGGATGCTCGAAGCCGCCTCCTCTTTGGCCTTTTTCTCGCGTACTTCTTTGACCTGCTCCTGTTCGGCGAGCGCCGAGGCTATCTTATCCCTCGTAACTATTCCTTTATCGATAAGTATGTCGCCGATGCGCTTCTGCTCGCCGAGCGCCTCTTTCAGCTCCTCGGCCTTGACGTCGCCGCGCTCAACAAGGATCTCTCCGACCTTTTTGTATCCCTCTTCGGCTGCACCATCTCCTGGGCTGTCAACCTTTTCTATATGGATAGCAGCGGTATCTTCCACAAATATGAAAACGTCCCTGATCGCCTCTATGCCTTTGTCGGTCGTCAATACGATATCCCACGCGACATAACACAGCTCCGGGTTCATCTCTTCCAATGACGAGAGGGCGTTCGTCTGCGCAACGGCCCTGCATTCTCCCAACTCCTGGAGCTCATCAAGGAGGAAAAGGGGGTTGGTCCCTGTCAGAAAAATGTCAGATGCCGGACAGAACCTGATGCGGTACGTCAATAATCCGGCAGGCGCATTTGAAGACGAAGCCCCTTGTGCACTCGTAATAGTGGTGGAAGTATTGGTGGGAGGGTTTTGGGTCATCGTTTCCTTGTGGCCAGAAACAAGCTTATTAAAAGAACCGATAAGTGTTTTTAAATCCTGTTCACAAGGGGCTTCGTCTGTGGTGGGCTCTTCAAGCAATAATTTTATGTAATCTTTTGCCTGCAAGGTATGATCGATAAGCGCTTTTGAAACCGGTATCTCCGAGTTCCGGACCAGGTCAAAGGTCGTTTCCACCTCGTGGGTAAAAGCGGCGATCCTGTCAAATCCGAACATCGAGCCTGAGCCTTTGATCGTGTGCAGCGCACGGAAGATCTGGCCTACGAGCTCCTTATCGTCAGGAGACCTTTCGAGCTGCAGCAGAGAGTCCTCGAGAACCGTGAGGAGTTCCCTTGCCTCTTCCTTATAGACCTCACTTTGCGCATCAGCTATGTGGTTCATCCCAGCACCTTCTTTATCACTCCGAGGAGTTGTTCCGGCTTAAAAGGCTTTACTATCCAGCCTGTCGCGCCGGCGCTCTTTCCTTCCTGTTTTTTTGAGTCCTGCGACTCGGTGGTCAGCATAACGATGGGAACGAACTTATAGGCGTCGTTGGACCGGACCGCGCGGATAAGCCCTATGCCGTCAAGGTTTGGCATGTTAAGGTCTGTGATGATCATGTTCACCCCGGAACCGTTCAGCTTGCCCAGGGCATCCTTGCCATCGCTCGCCTCCACCACGTCGTAGCCGGCGTTCTTCAGGGTAAAGCTGACCATCTGGCGCACGCTTACCGAATCATCGACCGTCATGATACACTTAGCCATCTGTCCTCCTCATCACCGGGCAGGCATTTTCATTATTGCCGCAGTCCTTAAGACAATCAAAGCCGGCTTGTTCAATGGCGAGGGCTGCTGCTTCCGGCAGCGCCGCATCGAGGGTCAGCCGCTTATCTGCCTTAAAGGCTGTCTTATGCGCTGCGCAGAAGATCTGAATACAGGAAAGATCAATGCTTTCTATATCTTTGAGGCTTATTTTTATCGTCTGGCATGAGTCGAGCGCTTCGCGGAGGACCCTCCGGACCTGGCCGGCGGATTGGATGGTAAGGTCGCCACGGAATGTGATATCGGTTGCTTCTGCTCCATCCTGTACCTTATAATCCATCATTTCTCCTTTCTGTTCATCCCATGCCCCCCCTTGCTGTGCATATTTGGTCTATCTAAAATAGTTCCACGTTATCACCATAATCGTTATTTGCAATATCTGTGCCGAACGTTCCCTCTGTAAAATTCTCATTTTCCGCCTTCGTGCCCCTCGCCTTTTGCAGGTCGATGACCTTGGAGCCCTCGTAGGACTCATGGATGTCGTGCTCGCTCTGCATGGTATAGTGCCGCTTCAGGCTTGCAAGGGCATCCTTCCTTGTATGAATGTCATCGACGGGAACGCTCCGGCGCGACTCGCCGGTTATGCCCTTCAGGATAGCCATGACCGCGTTTATAGTTTTCTCAAACTGCCTGTGCACGGTAATCCCCGATATGCTGTCCTGTATGTCAAAGGCAAGCGCCTGGCAGGTCTGGTCGATTGTGCGAAGGAGCTCGATGATCCTTTCGTGGACTTGGCGCAGCGTGGCCAGCAGCCCCTTCAGGCTCTCAGCCATTTCGTCCACTTCGCGCAGCCGTCCGTTGACGTCAGCGCTTATGCCGCCATGAAGCTCGCCGGTCTTCGCTATAATTCCCCTCAGCATGTCCGATATTGCCGTCTTCTGGGCGCTCGCCTCAATAGACAGCCTCTGGATCGCCTCGGCAATGACCCCCAGCGGGGCGCCCTCATCGCCTGTATGCGCCGCCTTGATGCGGGCATTGACGGCGATCAGCTCGATCTCTCCGCCTATCTCTTCAATGTCATCGACGAACCTTGACATTGTACTGACGGTCGCGAGGAGGCTGTCAACGGCGCCGCTCAGCTCCTGGCTTGCCCTCGCGTTATCCTGCAAAGACGAAATTACCCGGGATATGCCGGACTCTACATTGGTAAAAAAAGATGAGGTCATGAGGTCGGCAGACCCCGTGACCTCCTTCGTCTGCTCGGCCATCTCGACAACGCTTACCGCTATGCCGGCGAGGCTATCCCGGATGTTGTTTACGGCGCTCATGAATTTAACCCGCGCATCGTTCACCTGGACAGACTGCAGCTCCGAGAGGTCTCCTGCCTCGATGATCATGTTCCTTATTGCTTCATCCTCCTGCGGCGCCAGGCCATCCTGGCCGGCGCACCCGGAACCGAGGCGATTCGCAAGGCTCTCCAGCGCGGCCGCTACATGCTCAAGCTGCTGGCGCGTGATGTCGTGAAACTGCATGCCCATGACAACCTGCCCGATATTGCGAGAGATCGCCGCAAGCCTCTCCGATATCTCTTCCGCCGCCTTCGCGGAGCGTTCGTGTTTTGCCGTAAGCGTTGAAAGGCTGGAGCGGATACCCTGGAAAATATTTCCTACCTGGTCATGCTGCTTTGCATCCATAGAATGCATACGCGCTGACGTCTGCCCTATAATGCTGTTCAGCGCGGCGGAGCTATCGATTATGTTCTTGCATTTCTCGTGGATAAGCAGCGAAAGCTTCTCCACATCATCGGCAAGGGTGATAAAGCCTCCGTTGTCAGTGTTCAGCTGGGCGCTTTCGATCTTCGTTGATATGCTCAGTATCTTCAGTTTCTTGACGATCTTTTTAAAGCTTTCTAATGGTTCGCCGATAGCGTGGATCGT
>JAKQBZ010000054.1 GCA_029559435.1 Deltaproteobacteria bacterium
AACAACGCTGCATGGCCGTATGGGTCTATGGAGATGCCTGCAAACTTGCCGAAGATGCTTCCGCTTGCAGTGATGATCGCGCCGATGTTCATATCATAGGAGCCGCCGTCATAGGTGGTGTAATAATCGGGAGATCCATTGTAGACGTCGTTCCTGCTGTGATTTCCGTCGTTCCATATCAATGCGTGGGTTCCGGCAGGGGGTGGGTTGTATTGTGCTATTATCTTGAAAGACGCCGGGCCTGACTGAGATGAAGACCAGATCGAAGATGTTCCTCCCATGTTGCCGTTAAAGGAACCGTCCGTCTGCCACCCTGAAGACGGGTCATAATAACGCAGAGCAGGGTTGATCCAGTTGCCGAACGTAAGGTCTGTTCCTGTCCATGTTCCCAGCGATACCGCCTGCCAGCCACCTGTGGCCCCGCTGTTATGCGTGCCGATCACGTCACCCGTTATAGTCCCCATCCTGCGTTCAGATATATACTGACCGTTCAGAACAGCGGTGATCTTTTCGTCGCCCCAGGACCCGTTGGCAACATTCCCTATCCAGTAGGCATTGTCATGGTAAAGTGTAGATGATACGTTGTAATAGGCGCCGAATTTTGTATAGCCCCCCATCTTTGCGTTCCAGGATGATGCAGGAATGGAATATGTGCCGCCTGCCCTGAGGAAATAGATTCCCCACGGGTTATCATCGATCGAAAGGGTGGTGCCGCCGAACTGGCCGCCCATCGTGCCATTGGTAGCGGGGAAGGCGCCAGACAGGTACGACTGCGGTATGCCGTCCTGCGTATCGTTTGCCTGAAAATCAACAGGGCTTATGGCGACGATATTCTTGAACGTCCTGTTTATGGGTCCCAGCATTGCAAAGACGCCGTCTGCATAGATGCCGCTCACCAGCGCCGACAGGGTGCCCGCGTTCTTTAAAGGATCGATATAGAGACCAACGAATCTTCCCTCAAGGACGCCGTTGTAGTCGGCCCCGCCGGCAAAACCAACGTAGGATCCGCCATCGCTCGTTGTCGCCGTCTGAGCTGTTTCGTTCCAGCTCCACATGGGGTGCGTATAGCTGTAAGGGTCGGAGGTATTGTCTACCTTTGAAGACCATATGCTCGTGCCGGTTGCGCTGTTCGTATAGGTGCCGCTTATGGTAACAAGAGGGGAGTTGCTGCCCCAGAGAGACTCGGTGCCCTCGAAGGCGCCGGATAGCCCGCCCTTCCACAGGAGGCCGCTCCCTGTCTGCCAGATGTCGGTGTTGAAATTACTATAAAATGGCCCTTCCGTAGTTTGTGCTGCCGGTTGTATCACTGGTGGAGGGGGAGATGGTGGTATATTGTCAGGTCCGCCGCCGCCTTCGGTGCCTTTGCCAGGAACCGGGGCAAGTCCGGCTGTTGTTACGCCTCCTCCGCCGCCCGCTGACCCTTGCGTGAACATTGTGGTGTACATGGACATCTCGGCGTCTGACGCCCTTCTCGGCGGCGTCGGCGTTGCTCCCGGCGATGTAACAAAAGAGATGGTGCCCGCAACGATGAGGACAACCTGCTGAGGCTGCTGAGGGTTGTACATATAGCCCCGCCCTGACAGAAAAATGGCTCCCGTTGCTCCTTTCTCAAAGAAGACGATCATATTGGTGCCCCTGATGCCTGCAACGGCGTTGGGGGTATGGATCTCGAACTTGTTCCCTTCCGCAAAAGAGGCTGCCTTCGTGATGAAGTCATCGGCCCCTATCGCCTGCACCCTTCCCCTGTAGAGACGTGCCAGGGTGTTGCTCGCATTGCCCTCAACGGAATACCGCGTGATCTCTATCCTTGTGTTCGGGGCAATACGAATAAGGTTCTTGTTGGTAAAAATGATCTCAGCCCTTCCTTTGCTCTTTGCCCGGTAAACATCACCGACATCAACGGTCGCTCCCAAAGAAACAGGCGTGGCGACGTTTCTCCCGGCCTTCAGGACATCAACGCGGCCCTCAACAAGGGTTACCTTGCCTATCGGCGCAGCAAAGGCAAGATTTGCAAAGGAAAGAAATACGATAATGCTTACAACGAAACAACATCTTTTCATCGATCACACCTCACTTGTTGCGTTGCCGAGATATAGGTCTTAACATTTGATGACAGTTCCCGGAAAACAAAAAAATAAGCCGCTTGTCCCAGTACCCTGTATTAAGAGTAAGCCAACCAATCCTTCTGATAGCGATTTTATTGATTATTGTATAGCATCTTTTTACATTATATCAGGATTTCTGTCAAGCCATATTGACACCGCAACGTGCTTTGCGCTACCTTCTATGTGATGGCCGACCCCTTTATCCTGAAACTTGCCCTCTCCTTTATTATCGGCAGCCTCTGGATAACAATGGGCACCGTGCTTGCGGAACGTTACGGCACGAAGATAGGCGGGCTCGTCGCCGGATTGCCCTCGACGATCCTTGTCTCCCTTTTTTTTATTGCCTGGACCCAATCCCTCGAGACGGCAGTGGCAGCAACAACCGTGGTGCCTATCGTGGGCGGCATAAACTGTCTCTTTATTATTGTCTATATCTATCTCGTCAGGATCAATTTCTGGCTCGCCTTCGCCGTTGCGCTCGCCGTGTGGTTCTTCTTGTCCCTCATCCTGGTAATCATCGGGTTCAGCAATTTTCCCTTTTCCGTATTTGCCTATATCTGTATGCTCGTCTTTTCGTACTGGATTGCCGAACACAAGCTCGCCGTCAGGTCAGAGACAGGCAAGAGGATCCAATACACTACGCCGATCATCCTTTCAAGGGGCGTCTTCAGCGGCCTCGTGATCGTCCTTGCGGTCGTCATGACCAGGGTTGGCGGTCCGTTAATAGGGGGCATATTCACCATGTTCCCTGCAATGTTCATCGGCACGCTTTTTATTACCTATTTCACCCACGGTGCGTCCTTCTCGGCGGCCGTTATGAAGGCGTCTATCCTCGGCGCCATCAGCGTCGTCGTCTACGGGGCATCAGTGCGGTATACATATATGCCGCTAGGCCTTGCAGCCGGCACCTTTGTATCTTTGCTCATATCTTTCTGCTGTTCCTTCCTGATCCACCAGTTCATGTCCAGGAAAACTACATGATAGCTCATGTCTGATCTTTCGCTATGCGCATAGCGCTTTGCGCAAGCATATTAAGTCCGGCTATGAACTATAAGCAAAATATGCTATAAATTTTCATAATATGGATATTCACGATTATGCCGAACTGAAAGGGCTTTCTCTGGGCCAGCTCATGGATTTTACAACAGACACAAATCCCATTGGCCCTTCAAATAAAGCGAAGAACGCCGTGAGAAAAAAGGTCAGGCATCTCTGCCGCCCCCCTGACGGAAGATCAAGGCACCTGAAAAGGCTTCTCTGTGCAGCGGAAAAGATCAGCGAGGAAAAGATCATCGTAGGCCCTGACCCGGCCTATACCATCAGCGTGCTGCTGAAGATAATCTGCCCGAAGACGGCGCTCGTCCCATCGCCTGTCTCTGATGCCTATAAAAAGCTGCTGAAAGAACAGAACGTGGAGATAAAGCCCTTCCACCTCAACGGCGAAAAGGGGTTTGCATTCGAAGCGGGGAGTTTTATCAAAGAGATGGAGGGCGCTGATTGCATCCTCGTGCCCAACCCGCACGACCTGGTGGGAGCCTTCCTGCCTGCCTACGCCCTGCGCCCCATCATTGCGCAGGCTTCCGCCATGAACAAGCTGCTAATTATCGATGAGTCAAAAAACGACTTTGCCGCCGCACCTTCTCCTGTTCAAGAAGTAGCCGGGTCAAGCGTATCCATGATCCTGCGAACCTTCTCTGATTTCCATGCCCTTTCCGGGTTCCGGCTCGGCTATGCGATCGGCCCCGGCGAACTGACGAAAAGCATAAGGGACTATCTGGGCCGTTTCCCCGTTGATCCCCTGGCAGAGGCTGCTGCCGTCGCTTCGCTTCGTGATAAAGGGTACAGGAAAAGAACGCTTGCCTATATTAAAGATGAGAAACGTTTCATATTAAACTCCTTCGCAGGTTCAGGCCGGGTCCAATGCATCGATACCCCGTGCAGCTTCCTCCTGCTTAAGCTCGGCGAAAAGATCGCAGGCCTCAGGGACGCCTTTTTGCAAAGGAGGATCGTCATCGTGGACTTCACGGACAAAGAGGGCTCCCAGTATATCTGGATCCCTGTCAGAAAACACGCATGGAACGCCCGCTTTATCAGGGCGCTGAAAAATATTTCGGGGGTTACAAGATCATGTTCAGGATGAAAAATGCACTTATTGCGGCCATCGTCTGCATGACGTTGTTCGCGCTCTCCGCTCCGCAGGCATACTGTCAGTTCAAGGAACTGAGGGTCCTTCACGTCAACGACTTCCATGGTTTTGCCGAAGAGAGGAAGATTGTCGGTTCAGACGAGGTACGGGGCGGCATCTCCTGCCTTGCCTGGCTCGCCGATAGCCTGCGCAAGGAGAAGCCGA
>JAKQBZ010000068.1 GCA_029559435.1 Deltaproteobacteria bacterium
GGTCCCTTTTTTCAGCATGAGCGGCTCTGATTTCGTTGAGATGTTCGTGGGCGTCGGCGCTTCACGCGTCAGGGACCTCTTCGCGCAGGCGCAGCAAAAGGCGCCCTGCATCATCTTCATCGACGAGCTTGACGCCCTTGGAAAGGCACGGGGCATGAACCCCCTTTCCTCTCACGACGAACGGGAACAAACGCTCAACCAGCTCCTTTCGGAGATGGACGGCTTCGATACCAAGACCGGCGTTATCATAGTAGGGGCGACAAACAGGCCGGAGATCCTTGACCCGGCGCTTCTGCGTCCCGGCAGGTTTGACCGGCATGTCCTCGTTGACAGGCCTGACATCAAAGGCAGGGAAGAGATACTGAAGGTGCATATCCGCGGCGTAAAAATGGCAAAGAACATAGACCTCAAGGTCATCGCCGCACGCACCCCCGGCTTCGTGGGCGCCGATCTTGCAAACCTGGTAAACGAAGCTGCGCTTCTTTCGGCAAGGAAAGGCAGGGCCTCGGTAACCATGGAGGAATTCGAAGAGGCTATCGACAGGGTAGTGGCGGGGCTTGAAAAAAAGAAAAGGGTCATGAGCAAGCGCGAAAAAGAGATCGTTGCATATCACGAGACAGGCCACGCCCTGCTGGCGGAATTCCTCGAAACAACAGACCCGGTCCACAAGATCTCGATCATACCCCGGGGCATTGCCGCCCTCGGCTATACCCTGCAGCTTCCCACGGAAGACAGGTACCTTATGACCCGGCAGGAGCTCCTTGATCGCCTCTGCGTGCTCCTCGGGGGCAGGGTGGCGGAAGAGATAGTCTTCGAAGAGATCTCCACGGGCGCCCAAAACGACCTTATGCGTGCGACAGATATCGCAAAATCAATGGTAAAAGAATACGGGATGAGCGAAAAGCTCGGGCATATGACCTTCGAAAAAGAAAGGAGGCCCCTTTTTCTGGATATCAATCCATCCCTTGGGGGGAAGGATTACAGCGAGGCAACGGCAAAAGAGATAGACGGGGAAGTAAAGCGGATCATCGAAGAATCTTACACCAGGGTGAGGACCCTTCTTACCGAAAAACGGACGGCCCTGGAAAAGGTAGCCCGGACGCTGCTCGACAAAGAGTCTATTGACGGGGAAGAGCTGAGGGAATTGTTAAAGGAAAACGGTAAAGCGAATGAAACCAACGAACCTGGAGAAAAAACAGATTGACCTCGTGAAGGAGTCGATCTGCGTGTACGAGAAATGCATGGAATGCAGGGCGCTCTTTAAAGACGGGCAGCTTGGCTTCGCAAGCATTGAGGACTTTGTCGACGACAGGGGAAAAAGCTGCCTCTACCGCCTCAAGGAGATGTGCCATGAGCTTTTTCGAAACTCAGACGACGCCGGATATAAAGAAAAATTATATGACATAACGGTCGGCTATATCTTCCACGAAGCGATGAAGATGAGGGAAAACCTTTACCAGCTTGAGTATTACAAACCGCATTGCGATATTGCCGCCAACGACCTCACCGAAAAGGAGAAAAAGATCGTCCATGATATAAGCCTTCTGATCAAAAAGGCCGAGATAAGGCTCAGGGAAGGCCTCAAGGAAACCAGGGTGCTTCTCCACGAGCTCGTAGGGCAGCTCAGGGAGCTTATCATTGTGTACCGCAGCAACTACCTGCTGCCGCGCTTCATCTTCGAAAACGAACGATCGCTTATCAAAATATACGGGAAAAAGGGGTTCAAGGATCTCCTCAACATACTCTACGCAGACGGAAAGCCTCTCCTGTACCTTAACGCAGCCCACAGCTACCTCGAAAGCGAGTATTACGATGTAGCGCGCAAGCTGTTTCAAAAGATTGCGAGGCTTGACAGCAATAACAGGGAAGCGTTATTTTTATACAAATATGCATCGGCGTTTAATTTTTATTTTAAGAACATGTTCACGAAGGCCATGATGTTTGCAGAAGATGCCTTGTCCATGGATATAGACGACGCAACAAAAAGACGCTACAGAGATGCTTTGCAAAAACTCTCGGCCGACATCAGGGCAGAGATCAAGAAGAAGAAAAAGCAAAGCTCAAGGAGGGGATAACAAATGCCTATATACGAATATACATGCGGCAAATGCGGTAAAGATTTTGAGATGATCGTCTTTAAAGACGATAAGCCTGAATGCCCTGCCTGCGGGGCAAAAGACCCGGTCAGGAAGATGTCGTCGTTTGGATTCTCCGTTGGTTATAAATTCAAGCCATCTTCGTCGGGCACAGGCTCTTCCTGCGCAGGCTGCAGCTCCTCGAACTGCTCAAGCTGTTCGTAATCCCTTGAGCAGGATTAGCTCGGAGTTCGGAATTTTGTGTTCATGGACCTCGCCGGCAAAGTCAAAAAGATCATCACAAAGGCAAACCTTATCGAGGAAGGCGACAGCGTGCTCCTCGGGGCATCAGGAGGGATAGATTCAACCGTCCTGCTCTACGTGCTGCTCAATATCTCGCGGCAGACCCCCTTCTCGCTGGGCCTGGCCCATGTAAACCACAGGCTGCGGGGCAGCGAATCTCAAAGAGACGAGAATTTTGTCAAGGACCTTGCCCGCAGGCTTTCTCTTCCTTTGCACGCCACAAAGGTCAACGTGAAAGAGCGCGCATCCGCTTCGGGCATTTCATTGCAGCATGCAGGCAGGGAATTGCGCTATGCCTTCTTCAGCGACATCGCAAAAAAACATAACTATAATAAAATTGCCATCGCGCATACCCTCGATGACCAGGTAGAAACTTTTCTTCTGAGGATCATCAAGGGAACGGGCATCCGGGGGCTCTCTTCCATCCCGGTCAGGCGGGGGCCTATCATAAGGCCGTTCCTTTTTACCTACAAGTCGGAGATCGAGGAATATGCGCGGCAGAACGAGGTATCGTTTGTTGCTGATTCTTCGAACGAAAAGGTCGTCTACGAGAGAAACTTCCTCCGCAGGGAGATCATCCCTGTCATGGAGAAGCTGAACCCCGCCGTGAAAGAAAAGATATTCTCGCTGCTTCAGGACATAACCGCAATCAACCTCATATTCGATAAGCGGTCAAAAACGTTTCTCCTTCAGGAAAAACAGGAGCATGGAGAAGAAAGCCACTTCAACGTACCGGCGCTGGCGAATATTGATGAAGAGACGAGGTTCAGGATATTATCCGATACGCTTGCCTCCATTGAGCCCCGATTCATCCCATTAAGGCAGCATATACTTTCTATAGAAAAGATCATTAAGGCAAAGAAGCCGAATCTGACCGTTATTCTTCCCTATGGCCTGAAGGCAAAAAAGGCTTATACAACCCTTATCTTTACGAAAAGGCCGTTGCGCCCGCCTATAACAGATCAGATCCCCCTCACGGCCGGCAAGAACATCCTGGAGCCTTTCAATATCTCCCTCACCGTCAGGGCACAAAAAAGACCATCCGCCGTAAAGCTTCACGATCATGATGTTGCCTTTTTTGACAGGCAAAAAACAGGGGCCCTCTCTGTCAGAACCTTTCGTGCGGGCGACCGTTTCTTCCCGCTTGGCATGAAAAATTATGTCAAGCTGAAAGATTTCTTTATCTCCCGCAAGATTCCCAAAGAGGAGAGGAGGTTCATCCCTCTTCTCACCTCCGGCAACGATATAATCTGGGTCATCGGGCACCGGATCGATGAGAGGTACAAGGTAACGGAAGCGACGCGGGAAATACTGAAGGTCGCAGCCTCTCCGTTATAGACGATCAGTCCTGCCGGCACGGTATTTCCTGATAGCTGCTCGCTGAACGCTTGACAATATCGAAGCGTAAGTCTATATCTATAATTAGCTGAAAGGGGGCGCTATATGACAAAAAGAAAACGGGTTGCGATACTTACAGGCGGCGGCGACGTTCCGGGATTGAATGTTGCCATAAAGGCGGTGGTGACGCGCGCTCACACCCTCCACATGGAAGTGGTGGGGGTCAGGAGAGGCTGGATGGGCCTTTTGTGCATTAACCCTGACGACCCCGCAACCGTGGAAAAACTCACCATGCCTTTGACCGTGGATAATGTGCGGACGATCGACCGCACAGGCGGAACCATGCTGCACACATCGCGCACCAATCCCGGGAGCATGAAGCCTGACGAGATACCTGATTTTGTATCAAAGGATGACCGGCTGCCGAATCCGAACGGCACCTTTGACTGCACGCCCCACGTCATGCGCGTGCTTAAATCTTTATCCATAGGGTCGATCATCCCTATCGGCGGCGATGATACGCTAAGCTATGCCTGCCGCCTTCAAAAAGAAGATGTTCAGGTCATCGCCATCCCCAAGACGATGGACAACGACGTCTTCGGCACCGATTTCTGCATTGGCTTTTCCACGGCCGTTACACGCTCGGTAGACGCCATCAATGCCCTTCGCACAACAGCCGGCTCGCATGAGAGGATCTGCGTAGTGGAGCTGTTCGGAAGGAACTCCGGCGAGACCTCGCTTTTTGCAGCCTACCTTGCCGATGTCGACCGCGCCTTGATCTCGGAAGTCCCCTTTGATATGGATCGGCTCGTCCGTTTTCTTGTGGATGACCGCTCTAAAAATCCTTCCAACTATGCGATCATGACCATCTCCGAAGGCGCCCACCCCATCGGTGGGAACATACTTGAAAGCGGCGACACAGACGCCTACGGGCACAAAAAGCTCGGAGGGATAGGATATCTCGTGGCCCAGGATATCAAACAGAGGACGGGCATCAACATCATCTACCAGCAACTGGCCTATATCATGCGCTCAGGCACCCCCGATTCCCTTGACCGCATGGTCGCAGTCTCTTACGGGAACCTTGCGCTCGACCAGATTGCCATGGGCAACACGGGCCGCATGGTAGCGCTTCAGCAAGCCGTCTACACCACGGTACCGCTGGACATGGTCATCACCGCCAAAAAGCGCGTCGACGTAACCGCCCTCTACGATGAGAAGAACTACCGCCCCAAGGTGCGTGAGACCCTCGGCAAACCGATGTTTTTGTACTAACCAAGGGACTACTATCAAACCCGATACTGGATACTGGATGCTTGATACTGGTTCAAATCAAGAAATAACAACGAACAAGGAACAACCGGCATCGAGTATCTGGTACCCCCCCTCACCCTACCCTCTCCCGCAAAGGGGAGAGGGAACAATCACCCAGCAGCACGCTGCGGGGGATCATCCGGATTCAACAGGTTTTGTCGCTGATAGCTGTCAGCTGTACGCTGTATCTATGCGCAGTCGGCGGGGCCGCCTTTGATCTTCGCCAGGGCGTGGGGAATTGCGTCGATGACGAAGCCGAGGCATTCTACGGCGCCCTTGGGGCTTCCTGGCAGGTTGACGATCATGCCCTCGCCGCGTATGCCGCAGATGCCCCTCGATATGATGCCGTGGGGCGTTATCTTATAGCTTTCCATCCGGATGGCCTCCGCGAAACCCGGCAGCTCCCTGTCGATCACCGACCGCGTCGCCTCGGGAGTGACATCCCGTTTCGTGACCCCCGTGCCTCCCGTGGTGACAACAAGATCAAACTTTTCATCATCAATAAGCCTTTTTATCGCATCGGCGATCACCGTGGCCTCATCGGGCACAATAACGATATCCCCTATATCGTATGCATCGCC
>JAKQBZ010000076.1 GCA_029559435.1 Deltaproteobacteria bacterium
CCAAAAAGACCTCTTTGTTCTTCTCGTGCCTTTTCCAGTAACAATTTGCTATGCCGTCATTTTGAAGCCAGAGGGTCCCCACTTCTCCGACAGGCACCTTCATCCCCTCTTCATCCCTGAGCTCTGCCGTAAAGCCGGAGAGGAGCTTGCCGCTGCTTCCGGGCCTTACGTCCCCTTCTCTGTTTGAAAAGTATAATCCGCCCACGTCCGTGCTGCCGATGGCATCTATGATCTCGATGCCGAACCTCTTTGACCACCTTTCAAAAATGTCCTTCGGCAGTGCCTCCCCGGCAGAGATACAAAGGCGAACAGACGAAAGATCAACCGGCCTTTTTTCGCATTCCCTTAAGAGGGCGTTATAAAGGGTCGGGACGCTGAAAAAGATCGTCGGCCTGTACTTGTCTACCACATCAAAGACTTCCTCCGGCTTGGACCATTCGGGCCACAGGACCACTGAGGCGCCATACATAAACGGCGCCTCGAGGGAGTGGTTGCGGCCGTAGGAAAAGAACAACTTTGACGTGCAATAGACGATGTCTTCTTCCTGCATCCCGAACACCCCTTCGCAGGAAGGGACCATATAGTAAAGGAGGTCGTGGTGGAGATGGACCACGCCCTTGGGCAGCCCCGTGGTGCCGGAGGTATACATCCAGAACGCCATATCGTCTTTTGTTGTCTCCTCCGCCTTAAGTTCGGGGGAGGAGGAGGCCATAAGATCGCCGAAGCTCAACGTGCCCGGCATCTTCTCGCCGGCAACGATCACATGCTTGAGATGTCTTTTGCCTTCCAGGACATTCTCGATCTTTTTATAAAGAAGATCGCTGATGATCAACGCCTTTGCCCTCGAATCCGCAAGGAAGAAGGCATGGTCTTTCGGTGATGCCATCGTATTTACGGGAATAGGTATTGCCCCTATCTTCATAGCCCCGAGGTATGCATAGATAAACTCCGGGGAATCGGGGAGAAGGATAAGCACCCTGTTCTCCATCTCTACGCCTTTCGCCCTCAAGGCATTCCCGCACCTGTTCACCATAGACGCCATCTCCTCGTAGGTGATCTTCTGATCCTTATAATAGATGGCTGTATTTTTACCCCTTCCTTCTTTTACATGCCTGTCCGTTAAAAATTCTGCCTGGTTAAAAACCTCAGGGATCGAAAAATCTGCAAGCCTTACCATAATAAACCCCTCCTGACTGCCCACGTGATTTTATAAAACGAGAATATGAAGCGCCTTTTCCATTTTCCTCACATTGCAGCTATTTTACAAGCAAATTATTGCTCACTGCGATCCCCCCTGCTCGTCAAGCACGGGACTGCGCCCCCCTTCTCAGCCTGGCAGTGGATGCTCTTCTGCAA
Source organism: Deltaproteobacteria bacterium (assembly GCA_029559435.1). Lineage (GTDB taxonomy): Bacteria > Desulfobacterota > Syntrophorhabdia > Syntrophorhabdales > Syntrophorhabdaceae > UBA5609. Next base: position 1,357 of record JAKQBZ010000076.1, read on the forward strand.
ATTCAAACAGCTCGAACCCTATTCCTCCCGGGCCTGTAAAATAGATCAGTCGGAGCGAACCTAATTCTGTCTGTGCAAAACCGTCTCCGGGAAACTGCTCCGATACGGAATACCCGTGCTCCTTCAGCTTCTGCCGCCAGGCCGGCACATCCGTTACCCTCAGGCATACATGGGGGATCCCGACCACGTGGCCAACGGGATGGGCCGGAAAACCGGGGTGCGGCAGGACGTCCGGCTCCGTCAGCAGTTCCAGCACCTGCGCGTCGCCGGCATGAATGATGGCCCGCTCCCCCGGCCCGACGTCTCCGCGAGGGCAGCGCGTGAGCAAACGAAACCCCATGATTTCCGTATAAAACGATATCGCCTTGTCCATGTCATCGACCCACATGCCTACATGGTGGATATTGATGCACTTTATTTCGGTTCCCGGCATTGAACGACCTGCTGTATCCTTTCAGATTTTGCCATGCCCGGTGCGGGCCATCCCTACTGGTGAGCGCCGCCTTGAAATGCGGCATTGCCGCTTTTCGGGGGAGGGAACCCTACGATATCAACGGTTACCGAGGCAACCTTGATATCCGGCTCCTCACCGAAACACTTCAGGAGCTCGCCGTGGATCTGCCCTTTCACGGGCCTGCGGTCCCTCACCGCAACGATATAGCGCAATGTCAGCGCGATCCAATTGTCCGTGAGGGTGATGTAGAGAGAGGGCTCAACGGGTACCGGCTGAAGGGAAGGGTATCTTTTTACCATCCCTTCAAATTCCGCCCTCGCCTCTGCATGAAACTGCGATGTCAATTCCTGTCCTTTTGCCAGCATGATCTCCACCGCCCTTCGCCAGTTGGCCTCGTAAGTGACGGGGATCATGATCTCGTCCCAGATATAGCCCGAGTGCTGCGTATAGTTGAAGACCGGATCGGAGAAGACCACACGGTTTGCCAGGCTTACGATCCGGCCCGTATACTGGTCGTCTTTCACCCACTCGCCGATCTCCATGACCGTCGTCCGCAGCAGGCTGATATCAAGGACGTCTCCCACCACGTTGCCTATTCTTATCCTGTCGCCGATCCTGAATATGTTCCCGGTGATGATATTCAGATAGCCGGCAAAAGAGCCAATAACCTCCTGTGAGGCAAAGGCAACGCCGGCGCCGAGGATCCCGATAACGGTGGCGAAGTTGCTTCCAAATTCAAAGACGACCGCAAGAATGATCACGACGGCGGCAACGTAAGAGATCTTGCGTACAAGCACGGTCAGGGTGTGCATTTGAGATACGTCCCTGACGCGTTTCTTGAGGAGCCTCCCGGCTAAACGGCTCACGATGACGGCGATGCCGATAACGACGATCGAGACGACGATCTTTTGCAGTACCTCAAAATAGGCAGGTGAGATGTGCGGCATTGCAGGCCTCCCCGATCTTTCTTATGGTTGTTTCACTTCTCCCTTTTTCCCATTTTCCTCTATGCTAAGATGTTTTACAAGAAAAAACGTTGTCCGGATTTCCGATGGCCGCCCGCGAGGCGCCAGCCTTGCGTTGACATCATCGAATAATTTGCTTGAAAAATGTCTGCATTAGCAGGAAAATGTGCGGGAGGGTAGGGTCCTGCATCATTTATGCTTTAAGGAGATGCCATGATCAGATACAGTATTGCCGTTATCGTCGGGAGCCTTAGAAATGATTCGTTCAACCGCAAACTGGCCGGTGCCGTTGTAAATCTGGCGCCGCCGGAGTTCACGTTCGCGCAGGCGCGCATCGACGACCTGCCCCTTTACAACCAGGACGACGATGCAAATCAATCTGGGCCGGTTAAACGGCTGAAAAAGGAGATCAAGGATGCCCACGGTCTTCTGTTCATTACGCCCGAATACAACCGTTCGATCCCCGGCGTGCTGAAGAATGCGATCGACCACGCCTCGCGGCCTTACGGCCAGAGCGCCTGGGCGGGGAAACCGGCAGGCATCCTGGGCGTCTCTATCGGGGTCATCGGCACGGCCATGGCGCAACAGCACTTGCGCAATATCCTCGCTTACCTTGACGTACCCACCCTCGGCCAGCCTGAGGCTTTCATCCAGATGAAGGACGGTCTGTTTGATGAAGCAGGCAGCATCGGCCCCGCCAGCAGAGAGTTCCTCCAGGGCTGGATGGACCGGTATGTCGCATGGGTGAAAAGGCACGCCGCCCCATGAATACAGCCTCTACTGACACCAAAGAAAACCTCATCAGGATCATCAAAGACCTTCTCCACACGGACGAGGACCTCGATTTTCTCCTTCTGTTGAAAAAGGTGAACTTAGAAAAGCTCGTCTCCGTTGTCAGAGCCGGAACGGGGAGATAACAGGGTTAAACCGATACCCCCTTATGAGTGCGCCTGCTCTACGATGCGGACCTCTACGCGCCTGTTCTGCTGGCGGCCTGCCTCCGTATTGTTGCTCGCGATAGGCTTGCTTTTGCCGAACCCGATCGTTTGCATGCGCGCCTCGCTGACGCCCATGCCGAGGAGGGCGTTCTTGACCGCGTTCGCCCGTTGTTCTGATAGCTTCTGGTTATACTCCTCTGACCCGGTGCTGTCGGTGTGTCCGCTGATGGTGATGTGCGTCTGCGGATATTCGTTGAGCACCTTCGCCACCCTCTCCAGTTCATCATAGGCGCCCGGAAGCAATGTCGAAGAGTTGACGGCAAACAGGTAGTCCGACTTGAAGGTCACCTTCAAGACATCGAGGGATTTCTTTGTGCTGCTGGCCTCCGCCTGCGCGAGCACCTCTTGCTCCCGCTGAATGCTGGCCGCCTCAGAGTTGGCCAGGGCCTGGCGCATTGATGCCTCCTGCTTGTCCATGTAATGGCCGATCGCCGTCCCGGACAAAGCCCCGACTGCCGCCCCGATCGCGGCGCCAAGAAGCGTGGACTTCGTATCTCGCCCTATTGCCTGCCCGGCAGCTGCCCCGACGGCAGCGCCTATCCCGCCGCCCGCAAGGGCGCCGGTCTGCGTCTGGGTCGCGCACCCCGCCATCATAAGGGCAATGATGCTCATACAGATCATCAGCTTTTTCATCGTACACACTCCTTTACATTTTCTAATGTGATGTCATACATAATATAGCATAGAGAAACCCATTTATCCGCAACTATCTTCACTACCCTGCTCTACTCATGGCGCAGGGCCTCTATGGGATCAAGCCTCGCCGCCTTCAGCGCAGGAAAATACCCGAAGATCATGCCCACCGCCGCCGAGAACAGGAAGGCGACGAAGACGATGGGGCCGTTGAACACAAAAGGTACGCGAAGAAGACCGGTGAGCCATATCGAAGCCGCAAGGGCCAGTATGATCCCGATGATGCCGCCCAGGGAAGACAGCACAACCGCCTCCACCAGGAACTGCATGAGCACTTCGCGCTCCATGGCGCCGATGGCAAGGCGGACCCCGATCTCGCGTGTCCGCTCCGTGACCGATACGAGCATGATGTTCATGATCCCTATGCCGCCGACGAGCAGGCTGACGGCCGCCACTGCGCTTAAGAGCGCCGTGAGGAGCTCCGTGGTGCCCGTGAGCATCTTCGAGATCTCCTTCATGTCCATGACGTTGAAATTGTCGTCATCGCTCGGTGCAAGGTGGCGCCTCTCTCGCATCAGTTTTGCTATATCCTTCAGGGCCTTGTCGGTAGACGCCCCCTGCTGGACGGACACCTGGATCATGCCGATGTCCTGCTTCCCGGTAACACGCCGCTGGAGGGTACGAAGCGGGATCACCACAACATCGTCCTGGTCCATTCCCATGCTGCTTTGGCCCTTACCCTCGAGAAGCCCGATCACTTCGCAGGAGAGCTTTTGCAGGCGTATCTTCTCTCCCAGCGCATCCTGGCCTCCAAAGAGCTTCTTTCTCACCGTCTCGCCGATGATGCATACGGCCGCCCCGGCCCGAAGCTCGCTTTCGCTGAACTGCCTTCCTGTCGCGACAGTTCTGTTCGTCACGTAGAAATACTGGTTGTCGCTCCCCGTCACCTGGGTGGTCCAGTTCTGATTGCCGAATATCGCCTGGCTGGATTGCGATGAGACGGGCGCAACGGCCGCTATGGAGCCCACCTCTCTGGAGATCGCTTCCGCGTCGGCCTCCTTGAAGGGAACATTGCCCGACGACTGGCCGGGGCCGAGCCTCTTCCCGGGGCTCACCATGAGCATGTTGCTGCCCATACTCGAGATCTGTTGTTTGACCTGGAGGGTCGCTCCTCCTCCGATGGTCACCATGGTAATGACCGCCCCCACGCCGATGACGATGCCCAGTATGGTAAGGAACGACCGCATGACGTTTCGCCGTATCTCCCGCAGTGCCAGCAGGACCGTGTTCCAGAGCATTATCCCTTGCCTCCGTTTGGTTTATCGGATACGACGAGGCCGTCCAGAAAGTGGATCTGGCGTTTTGCGTAGAGGGCCATGTCGGGCTCATGGGTTATCATCACGATCGTGATGCCTCCATCCCCGTTCAGGGCGGTCAGCACATCCATGATCTCTCTGCTGCGGGCCGTATCCAGGTTGCCCGTGGGCTCATCCGCCAGGAGCACCGCTGGGTTGGTAACGATGGCGCGGGCGATGGCAACGCGCTGCTGCTGGCCTCCCGACAGCTCGCTCGGCGTGTGGGACTCCCACCCCTTGAGGCCCACCGTTTCAAGGGCCTCCATGGCGTGCTGCCGCCGCTCACGGACGCCGGCTCCCCGGTACAGCAGAGGAAGCTCCACATTTTCCAGCGCCGAGGTGCGGCTGAGAAGATTATAGCCCTGGAAGATGAAGCCCTGGTAATGGCGGCGGAGCAGGGCCCTTTGGTTCCGGGTCAGCATGCCCACGTTGACGTCCCTGAACATATACGTTCCTCCGGTAGGCGTATCGAGGCATCCGAGGATGTTCATGCACGTCGACTTGCCCGATCCGCTGGGCCCCATTATCGCCACGAACTCCCCCTCCTCAATGCAAAGATCGATGCCCTGGAGGGCCTCGACCGTTGCGTTGCCCTTTCCGTAGACCTTGGTCACCCCGCTAAAAACTATTAAAGGGGCTTGCGTCGCCCCCTCCACGTGCAAAGCCCGTGGAGCCTCCTCCTCTCGCCCACCCTGTGGGCTGGATCCGCTCAAAGGCGCTTGCGTCGCCCCGCCGTTATGATCTGTATCTCCGGCCATCATTGCGTACCCGTGATCGTATCGGTCACCACCTCGGTGCCCGGCTGGATATCCCCTGACGTGACCTCCGTTGCGCTCCCGTTCGACGCCCCGATCACAACGGAAACGGGCGTGAGCTTGCCGTTCTTCAGGGCCCAGACGCTCTTCTCCTGCTTGCCGGCGGACGAGCCGTCGCGCTGTTGAGCCCCCTTTCTCGGGGGACGCGGCAAAAGCGCCCCAACCAAACCGGTAGAGGCCTTCTCCTCCTGCTTAACGGGAGGAGAGAATCGCAATGCCGCGCTGGGTATGAGGATAATGTTCTCAAGCTTTTTTACCGTGATGTCCGCGGTGGCAGTCATGCCAGGCCGGAGCGACAGGTCCGGATTACTGACCTTAAGCACCGTTTCATAGGTCACCACCCCGGACGTCGTCGAAGAGCCATAGCGGGCCTGGGTGATCTGGGCCTCAAAGATGCGGTTCGGATAGGCGGCCACGCTGAAGGTGGCCATCTGCCCTTCCTGCACCTTGCCAATGTCTGCCTCGTCAACATTTACATGGAGGTCCATCTTTGTCAGGTCCTCGGCAAGCGTAAAGAGCACCGGCGCGGTAAAGGACGCCGCTACGGTCTGCCCGGGCTCGATGCTCCTGGTGAGGACAACGCCGTTTATGGGAGACTTAATGACCGATTTCGACAGGTCCGTCAGGTGGGCGTTGAGGGTCGCCTGGGACTGTGATACCGTGGCGGCGTTGTTCGCTGCGTCGGCCACCGCCCTTTCGTGGGCCGCAGCTGCCGCATCCATCTCTGTCCGGGAAGGGACCTTGCCCCCGCTTAAGTCCCAGACCTTCTGATATTGCGCCAGCTTTGCCTGGGTCTCCGTCACGGTCGCCTGCGCCTGCTGCACCTTTGCCTTTGCAGACTCCAGGGCCGCCCGCGACTGGGCTATCGTTGCCTCCAGCTTCGTGGTATCCAGCCTCGCGAGCGCCTGGCCCGTCTTCACCTTGCTGTTATAATCCACCTCAACGCTTTTAATGGTCCCGGAGAGTTCGCTGCCGACGTCCACCTTGTTGGTCGGCTGCAGGGTTCCCGTAGCGGTTACGATCAGCACGAGGTCGCCTCGCCGGACCTGTTCCGTCTTGTATTGCACAGCGTCTGACTTCCTGCCGGCATACACGGTAAAGATCACGGCTGCCGCCACAACGACCAGAAGCGCCAGGGCAATATACAGCTTTGTCCGCCTGGAAGACGCGTGTGGACCCGTTTCCAGAACTTTAGCCATTAACAGTTTCGGGTCAATCTTCGGTGCCATCTTTCTTTCCTTTCACCTCTTTTTTCTCCTCTTCCGCCGCCATTGACTCCCATCCGCCGCCGAGGGACTTGTACAGCTTTACCAGGTTTGTAGCCACGGCGCCGTCGCTCTGGGCAAGCTGGTCCTGAAATGAAAGAAGTGAGCGCTGGGCGACGAGGACAGCAAGAAAATCGATCAAGCCGGCTTCATATTTACCGACGGCGATCTCAACGGCCGTCCGGGCCGCTTCTTCGGCAATCCGCAGGGAATCCCTCTTTTTCTGCTCTTTCGCATAGGCCGTCAGGACGTTCTCCACTTCTTCCATTGCGTCGAGTATTGTCTTTTCGTATGCGATCAGGGCCTGCTCCTGGAGCGCAGACTGCACCTCGATATTAGCCCGTATCGCACCTCCCCGGAAGATCGGCCAGCTGATCCGGGGGCCGAAGCTATACATCCTGACAGGCGTGGAAACAAGGTTGTCCAGCGAAAGCGCCTCGATGCCTATGGACCCGATGAGCGTGAATTTCGGATAAAGCTCTGCCGTTGCCACTCCCACCCTCGCCGTCTGCGCGGCAAGCTCGCGCTCCGTGCGCCTCACGTCCGGCCTTCGCCGCAGCATCTCGGCGGGCACGCCGACAGCAACATCGGGTGGAGGGACCGGTATGGCTGCCTGACTCTCCAACTGCTTGTGGATGCTGCCGGGCTGCTCTCCCAACAGCACCGCTATCCTGTTCAGGGATTCCTCGAGCCCCGAGCGTAGCACCGGCAATTGCGCCCGCGTGCTCTCAAGATTGTAACGGGCCTCCTGTACTGCAAGCTCATCGCCGAGGCCTGCCTGCTGACGCCAGAGGGCCACCTGATATGTCTCCTGCTGCTTTGCGATGTTCCCTTCGGCCTTGGATATCCTGGCCTGGTAGGTGCGCACCTCAATATAATTTACCGCCACCTCTCCGAACAGCGAGACGAGAACGTCGCGGAGGTCTTCCTCTGCCGCCTGCAGGTCTGCCGATGCGGCCTCGACGGATCGGCGGACGCCGCCGAATATGTCGATCTCCCATCCTGAGTCAAAGCCCGCATTATAAAGATCGTTAATCTTGTCGGCGCTGGTACGCTCGCTGCTGTAGCTCCTTCCGGCGTCGCCCGTTGCGTCGAGGGTGGGGAAATAGCCGGCTGCTGACACGCCGCGGCTGGCCCGCGCCTGACGGATCCTGGCCTTCGCCTTCTTCAGGTCAAGGTTGCCCGCTGCCGCCTGTTCGATAAGACCGGAAAGTTCAGGATCCTTCAGCGTGGTCCACCAGGCAGCCAGGACCTCAGGGTTCATCACCGTGGGGGCGAGGCCGCCGCCAAGCGGGGTGTGCCAGGCCGCAGACACCTGCGTGTCCGGCTTGACGTAATCGGGCCCGACGCTGGCGCATCCGGCGAGGGCAACAAGGGCAACGAGCATGGCCAGTAATATCGCTTTTGTCTTTTTGCATCTTTGTCTCATGCAAACAGCATAACAGTGAAATGTGGCGGAAATAAGGAGGAAATAAGGATTTTTCAGGAACGGCCCAAATAGGGTGCCCATTTTTTGAAAAATGCGTTATAAAAATAAGTATGATCGATCCTGGAGCGGGCGCAGCATGGTAAAGATAGGCATAACACACAGGCTGTTCTTCTCGATCCTGGCGGCCACCTGCCTTGCGGTCCTGTGCATGCTCCTTATCATGCAGTGGAGCATCAACAGGGGGTTCATCCAGTATCTCAATGCCACGGCCCATGATAACATGGAATCTCTGGCAACAAATCTCGAGCATGCGTATGGGGAACATGGAAACTGGGATTTCTTTCGTGATGACCCCTCGTTCTGGACCATACGCATGATACACAAACAACCTGACAACGCCAGGTCCGGGATAACGGGGAAGGCCAAGCCCCCGAGGATACCCCTGGTTATCCTCGATGCCGGTCGCAGGCCGCTCTTCGGGGACCCAACGGAATCCAAAGAGATCCGTTACCGGCCCATCAACTATAACGAAAAAACAGTGGGATACGTCGGCCTTCTGCCGCCGAAACAGTTCCTCAGCCCTCACCAGCTTCAGTTCCTTCAAGATCAAAAACTGGCGCTTATCACGGCTGTTCTTGTGCTGGTGCTGGCGGCGGCAGCATTTTCCCTCCCCCTTGCGAGGAGGCTGGTCCGCCCCGTGAGGTCCCTTTCCCTGGCTATCCATGAGCTTGCCTCGGGAAAATACAGCATCCGCGTCCCTGCTACCTCCTCTGACGAACTGGGGCGCCTTGCGCAGGATTTCAATTCCATGGCCGCGGAGCTCGAAAAGAACGAACAGGCCAGATATCAATGGGTTGCCGACATCTCCCACGAGCTGAGGACCCCGCTTGCCATATTGCGCGGCGAGATAGAGGCGCTTCTGGAAGGGGTCCGCGACACCACGCCGGAGGCCGTCCGCTCGCTCCATACTGAAGTGATAAGGCTCCATCGCCTCGTTGACGATCTCCACCAGCTTACCCTTTCCGACCTGGGCGCGCTTACATACCGTAAGCACGACCTCGATCTGGCCGACCTCCTCAGGGATTCCGCCCAGACCCACCGGGCCGAATTTGCCCGGAAAGGCATAGATCTCACCATTGACATCGAGGAAGGGTGCAGGGCAAACGTCTTTGCCGATGATGAGCGGCTGGGACAGCTCTTTACCAACCTCTTCGACAATTCTCTCAAATACACCGATGCCGGCGGTAAACTGGTTGTACGCCTGCGATGCGGCGGGAAACAAGCGGTGGCCGAATTTGAGGATTCCTCCCCCGGGGTCCCGGAAGGCGACCTGGAAAAGCTCTTCGACCGCCTCTACCGCGTGGATGCATCCAGGAGCCGGGCATCAGGAGGCTCGGGATTGGGCCTTGCGATCTGCAGGAACATCGTCCAGGCCCACAACGGCGCCATTACCGCACACCCGTCAATGCTTGGAGGGATCCTCGTAAGGGTTATCATACCTTTATTCGAGGGAAAGCCATGAGCGGAACCGTTCTCGTCGTTGAGGATGAGCCGAAGCTCGCAAACCTCTTAGCCGACTATCTGAAGGCATCCAGCTTCGAACCTTTCTGCCTCGGGGACGGGAATGATGTTGTGCCCTGGGTTAGGGAGCATAAGCCCGACCTCATCCTCCTTGACCTGATGCTGCCGGGGCGCGACGGCATGGAGATCTGCAAGGAGCTCCGGACGTTCTCCCGCGTTCCCATAATCATGGTGACGGCACGGGTCGAGGAGATCGACCGGCTCTTAGGGCTTGAACTGGGGGCAGACGATTATGTCTGCAAGCCCTTCAGCCCTCGCGAGGTGATAGCCCGTGTCAAGGCGGTTCTCCGCCGGGTCCGTGACGGACAGGCCATTGAAGCCTTCGGGCTTGTCCTCGATGAGCCGGGCTGGCGGGCCAGCATCGGCGGCCGCGAACTTGATCTGACCGCCGTAGAGTTCAAGCTGCTGCAATTCCTGGCTGCCAATCCGGGACACATATACAACCGGCAGCAGCTCATGGACAGGATCTATTCCGACGAACGGACCGTCAGCGAGCGGACGATCGACAGCCATATCAAGAAGCTCAGAAGAAAGATCGAGACCGCAAACCCTAAGGCGAGCCTCATCCATTCGGTCTACGGCGTCGGCTATAAATTCGAACAAGACTGAACATGCAGGCGGCATAATCTTTTTACAATCGGCGCTGCCTGTGGTATGCTTGTGAGGGTTTTCATTTACTCCTCAGATTGATTCCGGAGAGACCACCATGCATTACGATCTATGCAAAAAGATAATCGAGAACATCTCGCGCGTCATCATCGGCAAGGAGAATTCTATCGAGCTGCTTATGGTGGCCCTGCTCGCCGACGGCCACGTTCTGCTCGAAGATATTCCCGGCGTAGGCAAGACGCTCATCGCAAAATCGCTCGCAAAGAGCATCGGCGCGTCATTTAAAAGGGTCCAGTTCACGCCGGACCTCCTGCCCTCCGATATTACGGGGTTCAATGTCTACGATCAGCAAAAAGGGGAGTTCGTATTTCAGTTCGGGCCCGTTATGACCCACGTGCTCCTCGCCGACGAGATCAACCGCACCATCCCCAGGACGCAGTCAAGCCTCCTCGAGAGCATGGAGGAAAGGCAGGTCACGGTGGACGGAAGGACCTACCCCCTGCCCCATCCCTTTTTCGTGATGGCCACCCAGAACCCTATTGACCTGGAAGGCACCTTCCCCTTACCGGAAGCCCAGCTTGACCGCTTTCTCCTGCGCGTTCATCTGGGCTACCCCGGACAGGACGAAGAGGTGGCGATCCTGAAGCGATTCCAGGAGAACGACCCCCTGCAAAAGCTGAGCGCCGTGGCAGCGCCGGAGGAGGTTTCCCGGCTGCAGGAGATACGCAGGGGCGTGCGCATCTCAGACCCTGTCAGGCGGTATATCACCGACATTACGAGGGCTACCCGCGACAACCCTTCGTGCAGCCTCGGCGCCAGCCCTCGGGGCTCCCTGGGGCTCATGCGCGCCGGACAGGCAATGGCGATACTCAGGCAGCGCGACTATGTCCTTCCCGACGACATCAAATACCTTGCGTTCTCTGTGCTCGCACACCGGCTGATACTCCACGAAGAGGTCAGGCTCCAGGGAAAAACACAGGAACAGGTGGTGAGGGAGGTCATAGAGACCATACCCGTGCCTGTCGCGGTTGAATGAGCATTTACCGTGGATGCGATAAGCCGCAGGGTATCCAGCGTTTTCATCACCGTTCCGATGCTTTTTCTGGGGGCGCTTATTCTCATTGCGGCCCTTCTCTTCAAACAGAGGGACCTTTCCATATTGTCGCTGCTCGTCCTCGGCGTGGCAGGCGCGGCCAGGCTGTGGACAACTATAGGCCTTTCCGGCATCGAATGCCGCACAGAGGTCAATGCATTCAGGGTCTTTCCTGAAAGCGGGCTTGAGCTTAAACTTGCAGTCAAGAACAATACCCTCCTCCCCCTGTGGTTTCAATCGAGGATCCCCCTTAACGGCCTGCACGGGCGCACCTTCGGCAATGACGGCGATGCCCTCATGGGAGAGGCCAGCCTGCTCTGGCATGGAAGGGGCCGCTTTCAGTGGGAGCTGACGGCCCCGCACCGGGGCGTTTTTCGTGTAGGCCCGGTATACCTCACCTGCGGCGACCTTTTCGGCTTTTTCCCGAAAGAGAGGCAGATCGACGAGGTCCTTGAGGTCATCGTTTACCCAAAACTCGTCCCTCTTAAGCCCTTTTACATCAACCGGCGGGACTTTTTCGGCATCCCGGGGGAAGAAAGCCCTGTCCGCGATCCCGTCTACATACTCGGCACCCACGATTACCAGCACGGGAGCCCTGCGAAGTTCATTCACTGGAAGGCGAGCGCACGCCGCCACGTCCTGCAGGAAAAGGTCTTTGAGCCCACGGAGCAGGAAAAGGTGCTTTTTATCGTGGCCGTAGAAGGCTTTGCCCGGTCAGGGGCCTCCTATGAATTTGAGCGCTGCCTCGAAGCGGTCGCATCGCTTGCGGTCTTCTTCGACAAGCAGGGCGTAGCCATGGGGTTCGCGACGGACGCCGTCCTGACAGGAAAGGCAGCTTCCGTCAGGTCCGTTAAAAGAGGCCCGGGATACGTGCAGGCCATACTGGAGGCGCTGGCGCGCCTCAACATGGAAAAGGGGCAGGACCTGCTCCGTGAGCTCAAAAAAAACACCGCCCTTCCCTTCGGGGTCACATGCCTTTATTTCTCCTATGGGCAGGACGGGTCTTCGCAGGCTGCCGGCGAGCACTTCAGGCGCCGCAGGATACCGGTCATCCATTATGTTTGCGATCTTGCCGCAGAGCGGCCGGGCGCTCCTTGTGCCGGACCCGGGAGGGCCATCCGTTCCCTCAGGGAGATCATCATGAACGATGCGGGGAAACAGCATGAAGCGTAGCGAGAGCGCTCTCCTTTCCTTCGCCGGCGCCGTTATGGAATTCACGTGGCTCTACGCGTGGGCGGCGTTCTCCACAATGTCCATAGCGCAGCGCCACATCCCTCTTCCAGAGGCCGCCGCCATATTCTTTGCCGGCGCCGCCGTTACCGGCCTTTCCACCGGCCGGGGCTTGAGGGTCATCTCTGTCGTGCTCCTGCAGGCAGCCGGCATCTCCTGTGCGTCCCTCAGGGCCATCTATATCTCCAATGACGTTGCCTCTGCCTTTCTCAGCCACCGGTGGATCGTTGAGTTCTTCGGCGCCCCGCACAGCGCAATGGGGTGGCTCCTGTTCGTCCTATCCGTGTTCTGGGCTATGGCCTTTTGGGCCGGCGGCGCGCGATACTCCGTAAGGCCGAAAAACCACGAGAAGATCTGCTCCCGCTTTGACCTCGGCCTTGCGGCGTTCTTCTGCCTCTTCCTGTTGAAGTTCGCCCTCAAGGTAAAGGGGAATATTTCCATCAACGACCCTCTGACAGGGCCTCTCGCCTGCATATTCTTTTTCTTCGGCCTCGCATCGATAGGGATGACCAGGGGGCGGGCCGCGGACGCTTCGGACCTCATCGCCGGGTATCGAAGGTTCGGCGTTGTCCTGGGGTTCATATTCGCCGTTTTCGCCTCCGTCGCGAGCGCTGTGGTCTTTTTCCAGCAACCGCTGGCAAGCGCCGCCCGCGCTGGTTACGGGCTCATCAAGGGCGGCGCCTCCTACCTGGGCGTGATCTTTATAAGCATAATACGGTTCATCTATCTGCCCAGGCAGACAAAAGCGGGCAGCCAGGCGGCAGGCCCGCAAGGAAGCATGCTGGACCGCATCGCGCCGGCTGACAGCCCCGCGTGGATGGAGGCCGTATTGAAGGTATTGGGCTGGCTCCTCGGCACGGTCTTCGGGCTGATCGTGTTGACCATTATCGCCTTCGCTGCGTTCTATTTCATTAAGTGGCTTTTTTCCCGTACAAAGACGGGTCGTATCGATCAGGAAAGAGGGTCTTTCCTCCTTCGGGCGATCAGGCAGATGTGGGGCGTTCTTGCCCTCCTTGCGCGGAAGGCAAGGCGGGTGCTGAAGGGTTACAGGACGGCAGCGGATTACTACATAGCGCTCACGCATTGGTCGAGGCGAAGCGGAATCCGGCGCCGCCTCCATGAAACGCCGTCTGAGTTCTGTTCCAGGCTCACGGCAAGGTTCCCGGCGCTGAACAAAGAGATCGGCGCCATCGTGGCCGCCTTCAACCGGGAATTTTACGGGGAAATAGCCCTGGGAAGCGGCGAGATCGCTGCCGCGCAACTTGCCTGGCGCAAGCTCCGCAACCCTGCCCGCTGGCTGCAAAGGCTGAAGGCCTTCTTCTCAAACACCGCCGATCCCGTTCCCTGATATACTTTATTTTTCCAAGGTTTCCTTCAGCGCTGCGAGGAACCTTGCGACGTTCTCTGCTCTCGCAGTATGTCCCATTATTCCGATGCGCCAGATCTTCCCGGCCAGAGACCCGAGGCCGCCGCCTATCTCGATCCTGAATTCGCTGCGCAGGCGCTTTCGGACCGACAGTTCGTCGACGCCGTCGGGCACACAGACCGCATTCAGCATGGGAAGGCGGTACGGCCCTTCGACCAGCATCTTGAGGCCCATCTCCTCCAGGCCGGCGACCAGCGCCGCGTGGCTCTCCCTGTGGCGCCGGAAAACATTTTCCGACCCCTCCTCGAGGATCAAAAGGAGCGCCTGATAGAGCCCGTAAAGCATGTTCACCGGGGCCGTGTGGTGGTAGACCCGGTTCTGGCCCCAGTAATTGGCGATCATGGTGAGGTCGAGATACCAGTTCGGCACCTTTGCCTTCCGCCCCTTCAGCTTTGCCATCGCCTTGTCGCTGAACGAAAGGGGCGCGAGCCCCGGCGGGCAGGAAAGGCATTTCTGCGTGCCGCTGTAGAGGACATCCGCGTTCCAGTCGTCCATGCGCACCTCGATCCCGCCAAGGCTGGTGACGGCGTCCACCAGGTAGATCGTCCCGCTTCCCTTCAGGATCTCTCCGATCTCGGCAACGGGGTTCCTTACGCCCGTTGAGGTCTCGGCATGTACCACCGCGACTATCTTATAAGACCCCTTTTTGAGCCTTTTTTCCACTGCCTCCGGTTCGACGGGGGAGCCCCATGTGAATTCGAGGGCGTCAACGCTGCCGCCAAGCCGCGTGGCGACGTCCTGCATCCTCATGCCGAAGACGCCGTTCAAAAGGATCAGCACCCTGTCGCCCGGCTCGACGAGGTTTACGAAGGCCGCCTCCATGCCCGCAGAGCCTGTTCCCGATATTGGGATCGTAAGGTTGTTCTTCGTGTTCATGATCCTCCTGAGCATCTCCTTGAGCTCCTCGGCGATGTTCAGAAAATAGGGGTCGAGGTGCCCGATGGTCGTCCGGCTCAGGGCGCGGTAGACCTCCTGCGGCACGCAGGAGGGGCCGGGGCCCATCAGCAGTATGTCCTCAATGCCTTCTAAAAGATTTTTCATTATGAAATCTCCTCCCATGCAAAAGGCTTGTGCGAAACCTTGTGTATCAAATTCTGATATGCCATACATTTCGAAAATTATCAACCCGGATCTTCCGTGATGTCGCGATAATCCCCCCCCTCACCCTGACCCTCTCCCGCGAGGGGAGAGGGGATGTTGTTGCGTCCCGCGAAGGGGAGAGGGGATGTTGTTGCGTCCCGCGAAGGAAAGCTTCTGGGTATCTATTTTATTGAAGGCGAGTTTTGCAGTTGCAAAATAATCCGTCCTGTTGAAAAATATAGCAAAGAGATGGTGCATGAAATATAAACGATCGATCCACCGGACGCTCATCCTCAGGCTTGCCATAGCGACCCTGTGCATCTCTGCCGTACTGAGCACCACAGTGGCCTTCATACAATTTAGCATCGTCGACGACCGGGTAATAGACCGGGCAATGCCCGCGGTGGAACGGCTCAGGTGGATCATCATGGAAAACCTCGATGCGCCCGGGCTCGGCGACCACGAGAGGATACGGCAGATAGTGCAAAGGCCTGCGTCGGACAGGATGAGAACCTGGGACGGCCATTTTGTTCTTACGCGCATTCTGGACCTCGATTTCAAAGAGATCGCAAAGGCAACCGACGATACCTATCCGCACATCGCCGCGGTAAGTAGTTATACGGCCAAGGGCTTTGACCGGCCCTCGCTCGCCGAACAAGGGACCTGGCAGAAGATGACGGTTCTCGGGAAGGATGTTGTTTTTATCCATCTCGCGTCGGAGCTGAAAAACAGCGCCGATCAGCGGGCAGCCTATATTGAAAGCGTGTTCGTCTTATCGCCTGAGGTTCTCGCGCAGACACAGAAGGAACTGTTGTTCACGACGTTGATCGCGGCGGGCATCGTGCTCCTCACCGCGCTTATCCTCTATCCCGTCATCGTCCGGCTTCTCCGCAGGGTAACATCCCTTTCGGCCGACCTTCTCCACGCGAATATGGAGATCCTGAGCGTCCTCGGGAGCACCATTGCCAAAAGGGACAGCGATACCGACATCCACAACTACCGCGTCACCATCTACGCGGTGCGCATCGCCCAGGAGCTGCGCCTCGACGACGATGAGATCCGCGCACTCCTAAAAGGCGCATTTCTCCATGACGTCGGGAAGATCGGGATAAGCGACAACATTCTCATGAAGCCGGGAAAGCTCACCCCTGAGGAATTTGAAGAGATGAAGAAACATGTCCGGTACGGGGTAGATATCGTGAACCGGTCGACATGGCTAAGCGATGCGGTCGATATCGTGGGCAGCCATCACGAGAAGTACGACGGCACGGGATACGACAAGAACAAGCGCGATGGAGAGATACCGAGGATAGCCCGCATCTTCGCCGTCGCCGACGTGTTCGACGCCCTCACCTCAAAACGCCCCTACAAAGAACCTCTTGGCCTTGATGAATCGATGAAGATACTCATGGAGAACAGGGGAGCCCACTTCGACCCAGAGGTGCTTGACGCCTTTGTGAAGATTGCACCGTCGCTCTACGAGGGGTACGCCAACAGGACCGACGACAAGCCCCGACAGGACCTGGACAGGATCAACGCACAGTATTACCATCCGGACCTGATCTCCTATATCCGATAGAGCAGCGGTTTGTCAGTTCTTTTTCGCCTTTCCCTGATTCGCAACGGCCTCCATGGCTGCCTTGACCTTCTCCGGATCGCCGATATAATAGCTCTTTATAGGCTTCAGCTCATCGTCCAGCTCATAGACGAGCGGCATGCCCGTCGGGATGTTCAGCTCGGGGATGACATCTTCGGGGACATTGTCGAGATATTTAACAAGGGCGCGGAGGCTGTTCCCGTGTGCAGCAATGAGGACGCGCTGGCCGGATCTTATTATCGGCACAATGCGCTCGTGCCAGCAGGGGAGGAAGCGCTCCACGGTATCCTTGAGGCACTCCGCGAGGGGGTGCTGCTCTTTTCTAAGGCTATGGTAGCGGGGGTCAGGGCCGGTATAGCGGGGGTCCTTTTCGTCGAGCTCCGGGGGGCGTATATCGTAGCTTCTCCTCCAGAGCTTTACCTGCGCCTCGCCGTATTTCTCCGCGGTCTGCGCCTTGTTGAGGCCCTGAAGCGCGCCGTAATGGCGCTCGTTCAGCCTCCAGTCATGATAGATGGGGATCCACATGAGGTCCATCTCGTCAAGGGCTATCCAGAGCGTGCGGATCGCCCTCTTCAGCACAGAGGTAAAGGCAAGGTCAAAGATATATCCTTGCTCTTTCAGGGTGCGGCCGGCCTCTTTTGCCTCCTCGACGCCCTTTTCTGAAAGGTCAACGTCCGTCCAGCCGGTAAAGAGGTTTTCCTTGTTCCAGGTGCTTTCTCCGTGGCGAAGCAAAACGATCTTTTTCATCTATCCTCTCCTTCTTGGCGGTTCGAAGGGCGGAATGCACGGTTCCGCCCTTTCGGATTTAAAGGATGCCAGGCTATTTCTGTTTCGTCTGCAGGTAATCGTCGATCGCCTTCGCCGCTGCCCTTCCTGCGCCCATGGCAAGGATGACCGTTGCCGCGCCGGTTACGATATCGCCGCCCGCGAAGACGCCTTCCATGCTTGTCTTTCCTGTTTCGAGGTCAGCTTCGATATTCCCTGACTTTCTGAGCTTAAGCTCCGGGGTGCTCTGCGTGAGGATCGGGTTCGGGCCCTGGCCTATCGCAACGATGACAACATCTACGTCCAGCACAAAATTTGACCCTTTTATCTCAACGGGCCTTCTCCTGCCTGATGCGTCGGGCTCGCCAAGCTCCATCTGCATGCACTCCATGCCCTTTACCCAGCCGTTCTCGTCGCCGATGACCCCTATGGGGTTCGTGAGAAGCCTGAAATCGATGCCTTCTTCCTCTGCGTGGTGGGCCTCTTCGGCACGCGCCGGCATCTCCTCGCGGGAGCGCCGGTACACGAGGTATACTGTATCCGCGCCAAGCCTCTTTGCGACCCTGGCGCTGTCCATGGCCACATTGCCGCCGCCGATGACGGCAACCTTGCTTCCCACCCTGACCGGCGTGTCGTATTCAGGGAAAAGATAGGCCTTCATGAGGTTTGACCGTGTGAGGAATTCGTTGGCGGAATAAACGCCGTTCAGGTTCTCGCCGGGGATATTGAGGAAGTACGGCAGGCCCGCGCCGGTGCCGATAAAGATGGCATCGAAGCCCTGCTTGAAAAGCTCGTCGACGGTTGTCGTCTGGCCGATGATCGTATCGACCTTTATCTTCGCGCCGAGCTTTTCTACGTAGTCAACTTCCCGCTGGACGATCGCCTTCGGCAGACGGAATTCCGGGATGCCGTAGACAAGGACGCCCCCGGCCTTGTGGAGGGCCTCGTAGACCGTCACTTCGTGCCCTTTTTTCGAAAGCTCGCCGGCGACAGTGAGGCCTGCAGGGCCTGCGCCGATGATAGCGACCTTCTTGCCTGTCTTCTTCGGTTTCTGGGGTGCGCGTACGTCGCCTTTCGCCAGCTCGTAGTCGGCCGCAAACCTTTCGAGCCGTCCGATCGCGATCGGCTGGCCCTTCTTTCCGAGAACACACTTTGATTCGCATTGGCTCTCCTGCGGGCAGACGCGGCCGCAGACCGCCGGCAGGCTGTTCGTCTCTTTAATAGTGTGGATGGCGCCCATGAAATCGCCCTCCTTTATCTTCTTGATGAAGGCCGGGATCTGGACACTGACAGGGCACCCTTCAACACAGGGGGAGTTCTTGCACTGGAGGCACCGTGATGCTTCACGGAGCGCATTGTCGTTGGTGTAGCCAAGCGCCACCTCGTTGAAGTTCTGGATCCTCAGCTTCGGGTTCTGTTCGGGCATCCTTTCGCGGACCCTCGATTTTTTCATCGCCTTTGCCTGCGCTTCGAGCTTGCACTGGTGGTCCCACATCGCCCGCCTCTCTTCACGGTCATACATCTTGCCGCGAAGGATCAGCTCCTTGAAATCCACCTGGTGCCCGTCAAATTCCGGGCCGTCGACGCACACGAACTTTGTCTCGCCGCCGATCGTTGCCCTGCAGCAGCCGCACATGCCGGTGCCGTCGACCATGATCGTGTTCAGGCTTACCACTGTATTGATATTGTACTGACGGGTCACATCGGAGACGGCCTTCATCATCACGATCGGCCCGATGCCTACCACGAGGACAACGTTCTTCTTCTCTTCGATGACCTGCTTCAGCACGTCGGTGACAAAACCGTGGTGTCCGTACGTCCCGTCATCGGTTGCCACATAGAGCTTCGTGCTGGCCTTGCCCATCTCTTCTTCCAGGATGAGCATGTCTTTTGTGCGGGCGCCGATTATCGAGATCACCTCGTTGCCTGCCTCAAGAAGCGCCTTCGCGATGGGGAGCACCGGCGCGACGCCGACGCCGCCGCCGACGCATACTACGGTCCCAAACTTTTCGATGTGGCTTGGCTTTCCCAGCGGGCCGACAACGTCCAGGATTGCGTCGCCTTCCTCGAATTTTTCAAGCTTCCTTGTCGATGACCCGACCGCCTGGAAGATAACGGTTATCTGCCCTTTCTTTCTGTCGTATTCCGCCACCGTCAAGGGGATACGCTCTGCCATATCGTCCCCTCTCAAGACCACAAACTGTCCTGCCTTCACCTTCTTTGCGATGTCAGGCACATGAAGCCTGAAGAGCGTGATCGAGGGCGCCAGGGCCCTCTTTTCCATGATCTGGTTGAGTTTTATTTCTTTCTTCGCCATAACTTCTCCTTTTTTTAAAATATCGTTCTCTCTATCATTGGCTTGCATCCACCTGTCGCAGCGGTAATTTGACGGTGAATGTCGTACCTTTATCTACTGTGCTTTCGGCCTCTATCCGGCCGAAATGTGATTCCACGATCCTCTTGACGATCGAAAGCCCGAGGCCTGTGCCTGTGGTATACCTGGTCTTCGGGCCCCGCACCCGGTAGAACTCATCAAAGATGCAGGGGAGGCACTGCTCCTCGATCCCTATCCCTGTGTCGGCAACGCTGATATGCAGAAAATGGGCTTCGGGCCTGGCGCTGACGATCACCTTGCCGTTCTTCACGTTATATTTCATCGCGTTGGAGATGAGGTTCGTCATCAACTGGTCCATCTCTGCGCGGTCAGCCTCGATGAAGGGCAGCTTGTCCGGGATATCAACCTGGAACTGCACATCCTTGCTGTCTCCCTGGTTCTTCAGCAGCTCCACGTTGCTTTCAATGACCTCCTTCATGTCAAGGAGCTCTTTCTTCCTCTCTGCGCGCTTTGATTCCAGCCGCGCGAACTGCAGGAGGTCGTTCACCAGCTCGATGAGCGACTTGCTCCTGAGCCTTGCCCGTTCAAGCATCTGGCGGTTGAACTGCGGGTCTTTTCCCGCTACGCCCGTAAGGTAGGCATTCAGGTACCCCTCGATAGCGGCAAGAGGCGCCCTCAGCTCGTGGGCGACCATCCGGACAAACTGGGACTTTACCTCCTCCACCTCTTTCAGGGCGGTAATGTCCCGGAAGGTGCTCACAATGCCGAGCTCCTGTCCTTTTTCGTCCCGCACGGCGGCCACGCTGACTATGAGCGTCTTCCGCTCGGGTTCCGCGATCTCGACCTCCTCGGAAAACATCGTATACTGGGAAGAATCGGGATTAAAGGCCTTGCTGATAACGTCGATCAGATTCTTCTCCCTGATAACCTCAGCGATATCCTTGCCAAGCTGCACCTGCCCGGCCAGGTTAAGCGTCTTGAGGGCCGCCGGGTTCCAGAGCACCAGCTGGTGCTCCCTGTTGATCACGAGTATCGCGTCTGCCATGGAGTTCATGATAGTATGGAGCTTTGACTTCTCTCCTGCGATCTCAAGAAGCTTCTGGTCCCTTTCCTGGCGCAGCTGTTCTGCCTGGAGGCGCAGCCGCCTTGTCTCGAGCCCCCTGTTCAGCACCGCCATGAGCTGGTCGGGGGCAAAGGGCTTGGGAATGTAATCGTATGCGCCGTGCTTCATGGCATCGACCGCTGTTTCAATGGTTGCAAAGCCGGTAATAACGATCATGATGATCTCCGGGTCAAGCTGCCGCACCTGCTCCATCAGTTCAATGCCGCCCATAACGGGCATCATGAGGTCGATGAGCATAAGGTCGTAAGGTTTGGCCTTCGCCATGTCAAGCCCTTCTTTGCCGTTTTCAGCAACATCAACGGCAAATCCCTCGCTCGTCAGGATCCTCCGGCACCCCTCGCGGATGCCTTTCTCGTCATCTACGACGAGTATGTTAGCGGCCTCTGCCATCGCCCTTCCTTAGATCGCTACTCTGACTGTTTTGCCTTTTCCAGGAGCTCGCTGATCTTTTTCACCAGGTCTTCCGGCGCCACCGGCTTGTTCAGGAAGTCGTCCGTCTTCATCCAGTAGCCGTCCTGGTCCTGGGAAAATCCAAACCCCGTCTCGCCAGCAACCGACGTAAGCATCAGGATGGGGATCTTTTTGTAAACGGGGTCTGCCTTTATCGACTTTGCGAAGACAAACCCGGTGTCGTGCTTTTCCATCATCAGGTCAAGGATGATAAGGTCCGGCTGCTCGAACCTGACCTTGTCCATCCCCTCGCGGCCTGAAAATGCCGTCACGACCTCGTACCCGTTGTTCTCGAGGACGGCCTTGTTCAGGTCAATGAAATCAACATCGTCATCAATAATGAGGATTCTTGGTTTTTTGGCCATAGTGCTTTCTCCCTGTGTTTATAGTTTGAACCAAATCTTTTTTGGTTGTTGCCTCTTCATGTGCCCCTTCCGCCGTGATCGGCAAAGAAACGATAAAGGTGCTCCCCTTCCCGAGCTCTGTCTCCACGTCAAGCGTGCCTCCGTGCCGCTCGACGATCCCGTAAGAGATCGCCAGGCCGAGCCCCGTCCCCTTTTCTTTCGTTGTAAAAAAAGGGTTAAAGAGCTTTCTCAGGTTCTCGGCCGGGACGCCCGGGCCGCTGTCGCGGATCTTAACCCTGATGTAGCTTTTCTCGTGAGCCGTGGTGATTGTCAGGTTCCCCTTGCCTTCCATGGCCTGGGCGCCGTTGAGGATGATGTTGAGAAAAACCTGCTTGAGCTGTGTTGCGTCGGCGAACGTGTTCGGCAGGTCAGGTGCAAATACCTTCTTTATCTTGATGTTATGGAAAAGCGACTGGTTCACCAAAAGCCCCAGCGTATCGTCAAGGATCTCATTTATGTTCGTTTCGCCGGGCTTCAGCTTCGTCTCTCTCGCAAAGCTCAGCAGGCCCTGAACGATCTCCTTCGTACGGTTTGCCTCGCTGATGATAAGCGCCAGGTCTTCCCTCCTTGGATCGTCCGGCTCCATGCCCTTCATAAGGATATGGGCGTAGATGGTGATCGTCCCGAGAGGGTTGTTGATCTCATGTGCCACGCCCGCGGCGAGCTGCCCGAGTGCTGCGAGCTTCTCCGTCCTTATGAGCTGGTACTGGGCATGCTCAAGCTCCTGGTGGGAAACCTGCAGTTCGTGGTGGGACTTTTCAAGCTCCTGGTATATCTTTTTACTTTGCTTCAGGAGGTAAGGGAGGCAATATTCCACCTCTGCGATCCCCTGGGCGACAGCGATCGCCTTTTCACGGCACGTAGCATATCCGCAGGCCCTGCAGTCCAGGTTGTTGTGGGGTGTTATCTTGTCCATCTTTTTGAGCACCGCCCGTATCTGTTCCTCCGTCGGCATGGGCAGTTTCTGCTCCATCGCAGTGAATTCACGGCTCAGGTCAATACCCGCATAGCTGTCAAGTTCTGCCAGCACCTTGGAAACATCCTGTTTCTCCATTTCTGCCTTGGCGTAGCGCACTACGATCTGGCGCCTGCCGACCACCGACAGTTCACGGTCAACAAAAGGACCGTCTACGCAGCCGGAGCAATAGAGAAAATCCAGGAACTTTGCCTGAATGTAGCCGTTGGCAAGCTGGTTCAACGCGCCGATCGCCCTTCTCCGGCCATATGTCATGCTTTTTTCGTCGTCAAGCACGTCGAAGCTATCTCCCATGGTGCGGTTCAGCCCGCCGATAACCGACACGATCCTGCCAAGAAAAGGCCTCGGACCATCGAAGTCAGACTCGTCCAGGGACCTTCTGTCGATACCCGCTTCATCGAGCATGTTTTTAACGTCACGGAAAGTCACCACGTGGTCGATCGCACCTGCAACTTCGGGTGATGACGCTTCGCTCATATGCGCAAGACAGGGGGTGAGATAAACGATCTTCCATCCCTCGCCCTTGATCTTTCTGGCAACCCTTCCGATGGCGATCATGGGGGACACGATCCGCGCGATGTTCGGCACGAGCTGCGGGAGATATTT
Source organism: Deltaproteobacteria bacterium (assembly GCA_029559435.1). GTDB lineage: Bacteria > Desulfobacterota > Syntrophorhabdia > Syntrophorhabdales > Syntrophorhabdaceae > UBA5609. The sequence continues at coordinate 24,546 of JAKQBZ010000076.1, forward strand.
CTGTATATAAAAAACGATAACCGGGCAAAACGACGAGATGATCGTTTGGTTCAAGGTGCTGTGGAGGAGCTCCCTGTAGGCCTGGCTAACAAGTTCGGCGCCGAAGGCGCCTTCCCAGACCTCTGAAAAACCAAGCTTTTTCAAAGCTGTGACGAGCTGCCTCGGCGTTCCTACGTCAAACACCGCCGGGAAAGCAGGGTCCAGGCATGCGATCGTTTTCTCATGGGTCAGAAAGATCTTCTTAACGTCGCTGAGACCGCTCTTGTAGCTCATTGCCTGGTGGGGACATGCCGAGATACAACTCCCGCACAGTATGCATCGTTCAGGGATGATCCTGATACTGTCCTTTTCCAGCTTTATCGCCTTTGCGGGGCAGAGCTGGACGCAGTATAGACAGTGGCGGCATTTACGGTTGTTTACATCAATGCCGTAAAAACCATTCCTCTCCTGGGATATGGGATTTTTTGCCGTATCCATAAGAACGTACTTTTCAGGTAATAAAAAACAAATAGTATAGTAAAAACCAACCCTTGTCAATGGCAGGCAACGCCTGCGCAATGGTTTTGTGATAATATGTACAAGCAGAACAAGATTGTCAAGATAAAAGGGCAGGCAAAACCCTACTCAATGGCGAAATCAAAATAGGTATCGGGGTAGGGCTCGTCCTTTAATGTGTAATGCCACCATTCCCGGTCATAGTTGACAAAGCCGTTTTTCTCCATGAGGGTCTTGAGCAGCAGCCTGCCCATGCGCTGAGCGCCCCCTATCTCCCTGTTCGCCGTGTGGGATAATTCGTGGAAGCAGTCAAATCCCGTTCCCATGTCAATGCCGTTGTCCTTAAAACGCCTTTCTGCGGGCAGGTAGCACTCGTGCAGTGCCTGCCCGGGGACATAGCGCTCCTGGGCTGGAACAGGAATCGGTATGATCGTAAGGTCAACGGTGCTGCCCCTGCTGTGGCTCGATCTTTCGGCGATATATCCGTCCCTGAAAAGGTCCCGCTTGTCAACGGTGGGGTAGAATTCCTTCTTCGTCTTCGTGTCGCCTATGTCCTTCGCCCATCTGACAAAATGGGCCACTGCACGCTTTGGCCGGTAGCAGTCGTAGACCTTAAGTGAAAAACCGGAGGCGGCCAGCTCTTTCTGCACTTTGGCAAGGGCGCCGGCTGCCTTTTTCGTCATTACACATTTCGGGGCATTATATCCGTCGACCCGCTCTCCAACAAAATTGTGGGCGGTATAATACCTGATGTCGAGCACGATCGACGGGACCTCGTCGTGGAGATCGACGAAACCGGCCGGCAGCGGGCCTGCGGCCGGTGCCGGCAGCGGGCAGAATATTGATATCGGCATCAATAACAAGGCGATGAGGATGGATAATTTTGCTGTTCCTGTGTAGCGTGTCACGGTTGCCTCCTTACCGTGCAAGGCACTGTACGATCTCACCGACATACATCCGGTGGTAGTCCTTCAACGGGTAGAACTCCTCTATCTCCGGGACTAAAAAATTGCCCGGCCGCAGGTCCTGGAAATAGATCTTTTTGCACATCAATACCAGCCTCGCCTCAGTGAAATATATCCCCTTATCTTCAGCGACCGGCGTAATCCCCGCCCCGGCTACCTTGTTGACTTCCCTGCCGGATTTGGTCCCGCAGTATGTCAGGATGTCGCGGTACTGCTCATCGAAAAAGGAGAGGGTAAACTGCGGCGACCGCTCCATGAACTCAAAGGTATACCGCGTTGGCCGCACAACGCAGAATGCCACGTTCTTGCCCCACATTACCCCAAGCCCGCCCCACGCGCCGGTCATCGTATTGAAGGACTTCTTCGTCCCCGCGGTGATCAGCATCCAGTCCTTGCCGATGAGCTTGAAGGGGTTGTCCACGAGCCCCTCGGGGCCGATCTCTTTAAAGATATCTTCCATGCCGCACCTCCCTCCAGGGTTTGTATATGTATAATAGCATAAAAACTGCAATGTATAGTATGATAAGAAGAGGTGTTGACCCGTGGCAAAGGTAATGGTCCATCCCGCAGCATACAAGAACGTTCATAAGGCGGTCGTCAGGGCTTTCGAGCTCTTTACCCTGAAGCTTAAGGGGAAGAAGGTATTCATAAAGCCGAACGTGCTTCGCGCCTCGGAACCGGAGGAAGGGATCGTCACCCACCCTGCGGTTCTCCGTGCCGTTGTGGACCAGGTGGAATCGATGGGGCCGGTTTCCATTGTTGTGGGGGACAATCCGGGCCTTTTCAGCTATGGCGCGAACGAGGAAGCCTTCAAAAGGACAGGCCTTATGGAGGCATCGAAAGGCTACTATCAAAACATCGGGAACGATTCGCAGCAGGTCGGCTTCAACCCTGATTTCATACCCTCCGTGAGCCTCTCCCGGATCGTGCTGGACGCTGATATTATCATCAGCCTGCCGAAATTCAAGACCCACGGCCTTACCGTTATGACCGGGGCGATCAAGAACAGCTACGGCTTCCTGCCCGGGGCCCAAAAGGCAAGGCTGCACAAGATAGCGGGCAGCCCGGAGCGCTTCCATGAAATGATAGTTGACGTATTCCGCCTCAGGGTGCCGGACCTCTTCATCGTTGACGCCGTGGTTGGGATGGAGGGGAACGGGCCGGCATGTTCCGACCTCAGGGAGATAGGCCTGATCCTGGCGTCCGACAACGCCGTGGCCCTCGATGCCGTTATAGCGAGTATGATGGGGTGCGACCCCGGCAAGCTCCGGTTCCTTCAAAAGGCAAAAGAGGCGGGCCTGGGAGATTACGGGCATAGCGGGATCGAGATCATCGGCAGGCTCAAACGGCTTCGCGGCTTCAAGCTCCCTCCCTTAAGTGGGGAAGCGATCTCCCGCAATGAAGACGCGCAGGCGAGGCTTCACAGCAAGACCATTATGCGTCCGCAGGCAGATCCGGACCTGTGCACCGGATGCGGCTCCTGTATCGCCCAGTGCCCGGCATCCGCCCTTTCGATGGGCGACCGCATTCCACAGGTAGACCAAGACAAGTGCATTGTCTGCTTTTGCTGCCAGGAGGTCTGCCCCGCCAAGGCCATCAGCCTGAAATAGGAAAATAAGAAACGAAAAACAGGGCCCCCAAGCCCTGTTTTTCGTTGGATCAACTGCCTATTACGACTTGCTATACCCCCCGTTCCCCCTCTTTACTGCTTTCCTGTTGTGAGAAATTCGTGGATCGCCCGGGCGGCCTTCCTCCCCGCCCCCATGGCGAGGATGACCGTCGCCGCGCCGGTAACGATATCGCCGCCTGCCCAGACCCTGTCGCGGGTCGTCTTCCCCGTTTCCTGATCCGCAACGAGTGTGCCGTGGCGGGTCGTCTCAAGGCCGGGCGTGGTCGCAGGCACCAGCGGATTGGGGCTGTTGCCGATGGCACAGACCACCGCATCCATCTCCATGCGGAAATTGGAATTGGGTATCTCGACAGGCCTTCTCCTGCCTGATGCATCGGGTTCGCCGAGCTCCATCTTGATGCATTCGATCTCCTTCAGCCAGCCGTTCTCGTCGCCGATATATTTGACCGGCAGGGTGAGCATGTTAAAGATGACGCCCTCTTCCTCTGCGTTCTCGCTCTCCTCCAGGCGTGCAGGAAGTTCTGCGTGGGAGCGCCGGTAGATGATCCGCACCTCCTCGGCGCCCATCCTGAGGGCCGTCCTCGCGGAGTCCATCGCCACGTTGCCGCCGCCGACGACAGCGACCCTCTTGTGCCTCTTGATCGGCGTGGACGAATTCGGGAATTGAAAGCCCTGCATGAGGTTCATGCGGGTAAGATATTCATTCGCCGAATAGACGCCGTTCAGGTTCTCGCCGGGGATATCCATGAACCATGGAAGCCCTGCGCCTGTTCCGACGAAGACCGCGTCATATTCCTGGAGGAGCTCGTCGATGGATCGCGTCTTCCCCACCACGTAATCGGTGATGACCTTGACCCCCAGCTTCCTGACGTAGTCCACCTCCCTTGCTACTACGGCCTTGGGTAGCCTGAACTCGGGGATGCCGTACGTCAGCACGCCGCCCGCCTTGTGGAGGGCCTCGAAGATCGTCACTTCATGCCCCAGGAGGATCAGGTCGCCGGCAACGGTAACGCCTGCAGGGCCGGAACCGACGATGGCCACCTTTTTCCCCGTAGGGGCCGCTCTCGGGGGAATGTCGACAATTCCTTCCGCCGCCTCCCAATCCGCAAGGAACCTCTCGATCCTTCCTATCGCGATCTCGCCGCCCTTGTTCCTCAGGATGCACTGAGACTCGCACTGGCTCTCCTGCGGACAGACCCGTCCGCTCACCGCAGGGAGACAGTTCTTTTCTTTGAGCTTTTTGATGCCTGCCGCAAAGTCCCCCCTGACAACGCAGGATATGAAGCCGGGGATGTCGATCTCCACGGGGCACCCCGTAACGCACCTCGGCTTCTTGCACTGCAGACAGCGGCTCGCCTCTGCAAGGGCAAGCTCCTTCGTGTAGCCAAGCGCCACCTCGTTAAAGTTATGGCTTCTCATTTCGGGAGACTGCTTGGGCATATCCCTCCGGTTTAAATCGATCTTGCTTGTTTTTTCAGGAGTCTTTTCTTCGCTCATTCGTTACATTTCCCCTCTTTATGGACTACGGTTGGTTCGCTGCGCCTGAAGTACATCGTCTCTTCGTTCATATAAGCCTTTCTCCGAGCCAGGAATTCCTTCCATGCGACCCTGTGAGCATCGAACTCTGGTCCGTCAACACAGGCAAATTTCATCTTATCTCCGACGGTGACACGGCATACGCCGCACATCCCGGTACCGTCGATCATGATCGGGTTCAGGTTGACAACGGTCGGTATCCCAAGGTCTTTCGTTACCTCCGAGGTATGCGCCATGAGATAGGTGCACCCGTTGACGACAATCCTGTCAGGCGGGTCCGGCAGGCTGTTGATCACATCCGTGAGCCGCGTTACGTGCCCCTTCATGCCGAGGCTGCCGTCCCGCGTTATGTTGAAGATCTTGTCCGATAGAGGAACAAATTTATTGGCCCAGTAGATCAGGTAGGAGCTCCGTGCCTCAAAGACCATTACGATCTTGTTCCCCGCATTTTTCAGCGCCCGCACCACCGGGTAGATGCTCCCTATGCCGTAACAGCCGCCGACGGCCAGG
>JAKQBZ010000077.1 GCA_029559435.1 Deltaproteobacteria bacterium
ACGCCGAAGTGGTTATAGAACCTTACGTCCTCGATAGCGATAAAGGCGTATTTGAGGTGTCCCGGCATCTCGGTGATCGGGATGGGTATCCTCTTCTCAACATAGATCTCCGCGAACAGCGTGCTGTCGTCGGCATAAAGCCTGGTTGCCGATTTGGGCTTGTACGATTCAAGCTGCTTCACATCGGGGATCTCGAGATAGTTTACGAGGGCGTATCCCAGACCGGCCCCGAACAGGGCCGGCACAAGGATCAGCAGGATTACCAGCTTGACAACTCTTGAATACATAGGAAGAAATATTATACTGTATAACGCATATGTTATCAAACACAAGGAAGATCATCGCTGTCATGGGCCCGACCTGCACAGGCAAGTCCGCGCTTTCCGTCGACCTGGCAAAAACCTTCCACGGTGAGATCGTCAACGGGGACTCCATGCAGGTCTACAGGCATTTCAACATAGGCACTGCCAAACCGGACCTTTCTGCAAGGGATGCCGTCCCTCACCATCTTATTGACATTGTTGACCCTTCCGGTGATTTCCAGGCGGCCATGTTTAAGGAATCGGCAGATCGTGCGATCGGGGAGATCTGGTCAAGGAACAGGGTTCCCGTTATCGTCGGCGGCACCGGGCTGTATATGAAGGCACTCATATATGGACTTTTCAAGGCCCCGAGGGACAGCCTTTTACGGGAGCGCCTTCATGGCGAGTACCATGACGACCCCTCCGGGTTCTATGAAAAGGTGAAGGAGATCGACCCGGAGTATGCCATGAGGATAAGCCACAGGGACAGGATAAGGCTTGTGAGGGCAATGGAGGTCTATACGCTCACGGGAATGACGGTAACAAGCCTGGAGAAAGGCCACGGCTTCAGGGAGCCGCGGTATAGCGCCCTGAAGATAGGCCTGCAGAAAGACAGGGATGAGCTCTATTCAAGGATAGACCGGAGGGTCGAGGAGATGCTTGACAAGGGATGGGTCGAAGAAGTAAAAGATATACTCTCAATGGGTTACAGCGAATGGCTGAAGCCTTTTTCGGGCATCGGGTACAGGGAGATCGTGCTGTACATTAAAGGTTTCATTCGTTATGAAGATATGGTAAAAGATATAAAGAAGCATACCCGGCGCTATGCCAAACGACAGTTCACCTGGTTCGCAAAGGAAAAGGACGTAAGCTGGTTTCAGTATCCTGAGGATATTGCAGGAATCTTTAAAAAGGTCAGGGAGTTTCTGTAAGAGTGGAGCTAATAAGGGTCATTGAGTCAATCCTCTTTTCGTCTCCAAAACCCATATCGCCAAAGCTCTTCCGGAAAAAGCTTCCGGAATTCCCTTCCGAGGATATCGAGAAGGCGCTGCATGAATTGGTACATGAATACAAAGAACTACAGCGATCCTTCGAGGTCGTCGAGGTTGCAGGCGGCTACCAGATGAGAACAAAGATCGACTACCGCGAATGGGCCAGGCGGTTTGTCAAGGAAAGAGACGTGAGCCTCACGAAGTCCGTCCTCGAGACGCTCTCTATCGTAGCGTACAAACAGCCCGTTGCGAAAAAGGAGATCGATACCATCAGGGGCGTCGACTCGGTCCGCGCGATAAAACAGCTTCTCGAAAGAAGGCTTATCGAAATAGCCGGAAGGGACGGGGATGCGGGCAAGAGGCTCGTATTCAGGACCACCGATAAATTTCTGGAAACCTACGGTTTAAAAAGCCTGGAGGATCTCCCGACATTAAAAGAGATTGAACTGTTAGAAAAATAGGAGGGCACTTATGGACGTTTCTGAATTATTAAGGTTTGTTGTTGACAGCAAAGGCTCCGACCTGCATATCAGCTCCGGGGAACCGCCCGTTATAAGGATCCACGGCGAAATGACAAAGATCGACATGCCGTCGCTTGACAAAGACGACGTGCACAACATGATCTATGATATCCTCAACGACTTTCAGAGAAAGGTCTTCGAAGAGGACCACGAACTCGATTTCTCCTTTGCGCTCGGAGACCTCGCCAGGTTCAGGGTCAACGTGTTCAAGCAGTACAGGGGCGATGCGGCAGTTTTCAGGACCATTCCCACGAAGATACCCACCTTCGAAGAGCTGAACCTGCCCAAGGTCTTCATGGACATCGCGCGGTACGAAAAGGGGCTTGTGCTGGTAACAGGCCCTACGGGAAGCGGCAAATCGACGACCCTCGCGGCGATCATCGACTTCATCAATAACGACGAAAAGGGCCATATACTTACCGTTGAAGACCCTGTAGAGTTCGTTCACCTGTCGAAAAAATGCCTCGTAAATCAGCGGGAGCTCGGGCCTCATACCCACAGCTTCGCAAGCGCATTGAGGAGCGCCCTCCGTGAGGACCCTGACGTGATACTCGTCGGCGAAATGAGGGACTTAGAGACGATCCAGCTTGCTCTTACCGCCGCAGAGACAGGCCACCTTGTCTTCGGGACCCTGCATACAAGCGGCGCCCCGAACACGGTGGACAGGATCATCGACGTCTTCCCGGCAGGGCAGCAGAACCAGGTGCGCGCAATGGTCTCAGAATCGCTCATGGCCGTCATCTCCCAGTCGCTCTTCAAAAGAAAGGACGGCAGGGGGAGGGTTGCGGCGTACGAGATCATGGTCGCAAGCCCTGCGATCAGGAACCTGATCCGCGAGAACAAGCTTGCCCAGATCCCATCGATCATGCAGACGAGCAAGGCGATAGGGATGCAGACGATGGAAGCGGCCTGTCAGGACCTTTTCGCAAAGAACCTTGTCACAAAAGATGAGGTCGCCTTTTTCCTTCCTAATCCGAGGTGATGCCATGGCAGAGATCTTAGAGTATTTAAAATACATGGTTGAAAAGGATGCTTCAGATATCTACCTCACCGTGGGCATACCGGCGATGTTCCGCATTGAAGGGACAACCCTTCCGTACACCGACGAAACGCCGTTGACCGCGGAAGACGTAGAAGCGATCGCCCATTCGGTGATGAACGAGAAGCAGAGAAAGACCTTTGAAGAAGAGCTCGAGATGAACCTTGCCCTTGCCTATGCCGACCTCGGGAGGTTCAGGGTCAACATCTTCAGGCAGAGGGGCTACGCAGGCCTTGTCATCAGGCAGATAAAGCTGAACATCAAGACCATCGACGAGCTCGGCCTGCCGAATACGCTAAAAGACGTTGTAATGACCAAGCGCGGCATCGTCCTTGTGGTAGGAGCAACCGGCAGCGGCAAATCAACCACCCTTGCCGGGATGATCGATTACCGGAACTCGAACCAGCGGGGGCACATCATCTCGATAGAAGACCCCATCGAATTTGTCCACAACCACAAGATGAGCGTCATTACCCAGCGCGAGGTCGGCTTCGATACCCACAACTTTATGAACGCCCTGAAGAATACGCTGAGGCAGGCGCCCGACGTGATCCTTATCGGCGAGATCAGGGACACGGAGACGATGGAAGACGCCATCACCTTTGCCGAGACAGGGCACCTTTGCCTCGGCACGCTCCACGCGAACAACGCGAACCAGGCGATCGAGAGGATCCTCAACTTCTTCCCCATAGAACGGCATCTCCAGATCTTTATGCAGCTTTCCCTGAACCTGAGGGCCATCATATCGCAGAGGCTGGTCCCCACTCCTGAAGGAAAAAGGGTCGCCGTCATCGAGATCCTCCTCGACAGCGCAAGGGTGAAAGACCTGATACTCAAGGGAGAGGTACACTTCCTCAAGGAAACAATGGCCGACTCGTACAACGAAGGCATGCAGACCTTCGACCAGCACCTCTTCGACCTCTTTCAATCGGGCGTTATCGATTACAA